>JAZUFC010000060.1:0-3259 GCA_045640465.1 Lachnospiraceae bacterium
TTCAGTATCCGGAAAAGGTCGATTGTCGAACCGGATCACATTCTTATGACCAAAATGCAAATCTGCAATATAGTAAATCATATTTCTTCCTTTCATCCGTCTGCGAAGATCTCATCGCAGAACTTATCAAACTTTATTTCATAGGGGTTCAGCATGTGCTCAACCAAAACGTCGAGGTTGCTCCCTTCCTCCTCGATTACGTATAGGAGGTTACTGACAGAGGAGTGACCGTCCTTAAGATGATCCACCTTCATGACCGGAGCGTTTCCCCAAAAGCTTCCAACATTTGTCCACTCACCAGACACGCTTTCGTACTGTAAGTTTTTTAAGGTTGCCTTCATACAGCGATAATATTTCTGTTCGTGTTTCAGAATAATTTGATATACTGTTCCTCCGGTGATCTTCATCGGATACGTGCAGCCCCACACATTGATGTGATCCCACTTTCTGGGCTTCAAAACCGTTCTGGCTGTAGTAATCAGTTCAACGTGCCGAAGAAACTGCCGCTCGGAATAGGCTACGTTGTGCGTTGTGGAGCGGTTGCCAGCTTGATAATCCTTCCAGGCTGCAACCGTCCCTTCATAACTGCCGTCCTTCTCCATCACCTGTATTACGGTTTCGATTTCATTCAATGTCCCGAAATACGGTTTCGAGAACGAACAAAACGATGCCTCAGCAGGTTCGTCGAGTTCCATTACATAATATTGCTCGCTCATAATCAGTCCTCGCGTTTTCTGATGTTGTCAACGTTTTCTATGTCGTTGTAGAGGAAATGCATTTTATCGATTCTCTTATTGATATGCCAGTGTCCGCAGAACCAAGCTTTATATGAGATCCGTTCCTCAATGGAATCAAGCCATTTTTCGGTACTGTCATCTACGGTATCTTGCTCGATCATAGGCAAGAATGCCTCGACCGGCTCGTATTTGAATGGGCAGGTATGGGACAGAACAACGTCAAACTGATTCTCGGAGATCTGCTTCTCAACATATGCCTTAATTTCAGGCGATGGTTGCTCGTCCTCCCACCAATTGTAACCGCACTGCAGACGATAAAACTTATCTACGCTGTACGCTCCGCCGATCACGAGATAACGGTATTTTCCTATCGTATAGATATCTCCGTCTCTGGCAAACAGCACCGAAGGGTATTCAGGCTGGACCCAAACCTTCCCGCCGTTCCAGTCTATCAGCTCATATCCCTCAACACTCGAAGGACGTGCTTCGTGGTTTCCGTGAATGCAAAACACGGTGGGATTGATGGAGTTGAGTGCCTCTTTCACACGTTTATCTCTTTTGTTGCCGTAGTAGTTCGCTCCAACATCTCCAAGAAGGACGAGTACGTCATCCTTGGAAATCTTATAGTATTCGCAGAACGAACATATGTTATCTGGTCTTCCGTGAATATCTCCGGAAAAGTAAACCATAATATTTCACCTTCTTTTTTCCCTCTATTATACTCTTTTTTTCGTTGTTTTTTTGCCTGTTATGAAAATGTAAGGATGAAGACGGAAAATGTAGTAGAAAAAGAGGTTTGCCCTAAAATGTAGGGCAAACCTCCCTCATCCATCTTAGTCCTAATATTTCATCCTTTGGTTGTAAATGAACTTTCAAATGACTTGAATTCATCCTTTTTGAGGCCCTCCGTGACATCCGTGTCGGGAAATGCCTATTCCTTTCGGGCACGTGTACTTCAGCCCTGCGGTCATTCCTTAACGAAACCTCGGTCATAAGACTCGCCGTATTGGTCATATGCCGAAAAACTACGGTTACGTGCTATTAAGTCCAACGGTCAAGTGCATGCTTTTACAAATCCCTGCACTGGTCAGATGTCCAAGTATGTCGGTCAGTTTCTAAAAAATCACGGCATACGCAAAGGTGTAAATCGGAGATTTTCCGGGATTACTCAGCCCTTGTATCCCTTGAACTGACATTTTATTATAGCTTAAAAAGCCTAAAAAATCAAGACTTCCGGCTCTTTCGGAAGTCTTGACGGGGTGTCATTATTCAGTTTTCCTGTCCTGAATTGCGAGCCGCACAAGCTCCAGATACTTCTGTTGAACCGCTTTGATGTCCTCCTCTACATTAGTAATAATGTATATGCGCTTTCTTCTCAGAATGTCGATGATCTGGTCAGCCATCTTCTTAGAGTCAGCCGTTTTCTTCAGACGGATATAACTGTAGCCATACTGTTCGCAGATGTGCTTTTTCACCTTTTCTTCTTTAGTAACCATGAGCTCGGAATATTCGGTATCCAGTGCCAGCTTTATATCCGGTAGCAGTATTTCAACTGAGATTCCGGTCAGTGCCTCGGAGTTCAGCAAAACGCGGAGATTCTTTCTGCTTCCATAGGTCTTCATGAGCATCTGAGGAAGCAGTCTCCTATACTCGGCATCGTTCGGCGTAATGGGAAGACGGTCAATTGTTCTTTCAGAGATCTTTGCTTTCCAGGAGTATCCGTAAGACGTTACCCACCAGTAATACTCCTTTGACGTCCGATGAACCTGAGTCGGCTTCTTGTCGCCGTTCTTTCGTTCATCCCATTCAGCAGCAATATCAGGGTCTGTAGTTGCAAGATCATTGATACCCGGAACAACGGTCTTGCCGGAGCAATAAGGACAGCCCGTACCTTTCACTCTGGAGCTTATCCAAGCTGTATACTCCATTCCGCATTCAGCGCACTTCCACCAGAAGAGTCCGGCCCTGTTCACCGGAACCATCGAAGGACTCTTCGGTTCGTTTTTAACCGACCATTCAGCTGCAATGTCCGGATAAAGAGTTGCGAGATCATTCTCTCCCTCCATCAGCTTATGGTCATTACAGTAGGGACAGCCGTGTCCACGCGAACGGTCAGCAATCCTTGCGATCCATTCGTGTCCCTTTTCGCATTCCCAATACGCCATGCGGTTAGAGAATGCGAGCACAGAGTCCGGCGTCTGCGGATGATTATTAGGGGACCATTCGGCAGCTACTTCCGGGAACTTTGTCTGAAGGTCATTAAAACCAGTGAGTACTTTGCGACCTGCGCAGTACGGACATCCTGTCTTATATTTTCCGCTTCTGCTGTGAACAGTCGCTTTCCATTCATGGCCGCACTTACCTTTCCACCAGACTGTTGAGTTGGATCCATAGCTGATCTCATCCGGTGTCAGTGGAAGATTCTTGTCCGACCATTCTTCGGCCAGTTCGGGCCTCATTTCTGCAAGAGAATTTTCCATATCTACATCTACCTCCTTAGGGTAGAAATAGTATAGAAAAAA
>JAZUFC010000061.1:0-7810 GCA_045640465.1 Lachnospiraceae bacterium
CACTTCTTTTTAAAATCTTGCTTTCTGCCATCATACACCTCCTTGTGATATTCTGCCTTTGCACCCTTGCATGAGCAAACTCCTGCAGGGTACTCGACCTTTTGATCAGGATATGATACCGCACCGCTCCGTGCAAAGCACTCCCGCGGTGCTAAACACTCGAAACTTCCGCATTTTTCTGTGAAAAACGCTTCGTTTCTCGTGTTTGGCGGGTCAATAAGATCTTCGCACCCTTGCACGAGCAAGCTCCTGCAGGGTACTCGACCTTTTGACCCTGGTATCAGATGTCCAAATAACCCTTCAATACCTTCAGCGTGCTCCATACGCCGTCGATATGGCTTCTTTCATAACCGTGGCTTGCATAGACGCCGGAGCCGATCAGTCCGTGACGGATATCGTTTCCCGCTTTGAGCGTTGCCTCCACGTCGGAGCCGTAGCTCGGATAGACGTCGAGCGCATAGTCCGCGCCTTCCTTCTTGGCGGCTTCCACAAGCTTTGTGACAACATCATAGTGATACGGTCCGCCGGAATCCTTGACACAGATCGATACCTGCTTTTCCGTGCAGGCAAGGCCCGTTCCGACACAGCCCATATCCACGCTGATCGCCTCCGTCACGTCTGCGGGCATCGATGCGGAGCCGCCGTGTCCGACCTCTTCAAAGACCGTCACATGCACGTATGTCTTTCTGGGAAGCGTGATGTTTTCATCCTTCACAAACTTTGCAAGACCCAGAAGAATGCCGACGGAAAGCTTGTCGTCCAGGAAACGGCTCTTGATGTAGCCTGAAGGCATGATGCGTGTCCGCGGGTCGAAGCAGACGATATCGCCGGTATCGATCCCGAGCGCCTTTGTCTCCTCCGCGGTCTTCACATCCTCGTCAAGCACGATCTCCGTGGTATCAAAGGTACGTTTCGTGCTGCTGTATTCAGTGTTGACATGAACGGACGGATTGATCAGCTGAAGCGTGCCTTCGATGATCTGTCCGCTTCTTGTGTGCACGCGCACATTCTCTGTTTCCGTATTGTCCGCCTTCAGTCCGCCGAGGGGCGTGATGCGGAGGCGTCCGTTCGATTTGACCTCAGCAACCATGCCGCCGAGGGTATCCGTATGTGCCTCCAGAAACAGTCCGCCCTCTCCGGAAGCTTCATTGCCGCCGAGATCGGCAAGCACGCCGCCCTTTCCGGTGATGACTGCGGAATATCCGAGCTCCCGAAAAGCATTCTGCACCCAGAGTGCCGCCTCCTTCGTATAGCCTGTCGGGCTGTCGATCGCAAGAAGCTTAGCAGCAGCTTCTGCCGCATAGATCGCGTATTTTCTGTCCATCATCTGTTTTTCCTCTTTTCTCCGGTCTTCTGTTTCACCGGATCTCTGCCTGTCATTTTCGGGATCTTCTTTCCTGCCGTTTTCGGAGCCCTCTTTTCCGCCTTTTCCGGAGCCTTCTTTTCCGCCGTTTCCGGAGCTTTGTTTTCCGCCGTTTTCGGGATCTTCTTTCCCGCTGCAGGCTTTTTCCGTGTCTCTTTTTTCACGCTGAAGCCGAAGGTGCCGAGAGACCTGCCGAGTGCCATATACTCTCCGTGCGAATAAACGGTCAGACCGCACTTTTTCAGATCCAGACTGCCCCTTTCATCCAGACAGTGCTCATCAACATCCACGGAAACGACCTCCGCCAGAAAAAGATCATGGCTTCCGAGCTCCTTCACTTCCGTCACGCGGCATTCGATGCTGACCGGACTTTCCTTTACAAGCGGAGCCGATACTCTGGAAGCGGCCTCCTCATGAAGGCCGGAAGCCTCCCACTTATCCATGTTTTTTCCGGAGCGGACACCGCAGAAGTCCACGGCCTTCACCATGCTTTCCGTCGTGAGATTCAGAACGAATTCTCCCGTTTCAAGGATCATATCATGCGAGAAGCGTTCCTTCCGGATGCTGACCGAGACCATCGGCGGATCGGAGCAGACCGTTCCGCACCAGGCGACCGTCAGGAGATTGCTTCTTCCTTCTTTATCGCGGCAGCTGATCAGCGCCGCAGGCACCGGGTACAGCATGTTTCCCGGTTTCCAGACCTGTTTACTCATACAAGTTTTCTTTCTGCAGTATTTTCAGCATGGATCGCCCGCTGAACAGTTATTTCAGGTATTTCTCCATCCAGTCGGTGATCTCCTGAAGTCTTCTCTTTCTGTGGAGCGGTTTTCCGGAACGGGACAGTTCGTGATTCTCTCCGCGGAAATAGACAAATCTTGCGGGAACACCTTTTTCCTTCAGGGCGGTGAAGAGCTGCATGCCCTGTTCCATCGGACAGCGGTAATCCTCGTTGCTGTGGATGAACAGAGTCGGCGTCTTCATATTGTTGATGTATTTCAGAGGCGAAAGCTCCCAGAGGCGTTTCACACCCGCATCGGAATAGATATCATAGCCGTGCTGGTTCTTTGTGAAGAAATAGCCGATATCGGACATTCCGTAGAAGGAGATCCAGTTGGAAATGGAACGCTGCGTGGCGATGCAGGCAAAACGGTCCGTGTGGCCCATGATCCAGTTGCTCATATAGCCGCCGTAGGAACCGCCGGTGCAGCCCACTCTGTCCTGATCGATCT
Organism: Lachnospiraceae bacterium; assembly: GCA_045640465.1. Classification (GTDB taxonomy): domain Bacteria; phylum Bacillota; class Clostridia; order Lachnospirales; family Lachnospiraceae; genus UBA1267. The sequence continues at coordinate 2,593 of JAZUFC010000061.1, forward strand.
GCGGATAAGCCTCCAGAACGGCATCCGTAAAGTCCATGATATTTTCAAAATCGATCGTGCCGTACTTATCCGTGATGTCAGCAAACTCAAAGCCTCTGCCCGAACCGCCGACCGGATTGCAGAAGAATACGAAGTAGCCCATGTTCGCCCACAGCTGCATCTCGTGGAAGAAGACTTCGCCGAACACGGTTCTGGGGCCGCCGTGAACATCGAGGATCGCAGGATACTTCTTCGTTTCGTCATAATCCTTCGGATACAGGACCCAGCCGTCGATATCCCAGCCCTGTGATTGAATCGTCATTTTATGATATCCGGAAACGTAAACGTCCTTCAGGACCGCTTCGTTGAAGGAGCTGATCTGGACAGGCTTTCCGTCCTTTACTTCGTACACTTCCTGAAGTTTTCCGTCATACATGCCTGTGACCAGGATCTGACCGTCGGAAGAAACGTCAAAATCATCCATGCTTCCCGCAGAAAGAAGGACTGCCTCCTCGCTTCCGTCCGGAAGGATCTTAAAGAGCGTTCCGTCGTTTCTGGATGTCTTGGCAATATAAAGCGCATTCTCCGTGCACTTTACGGAACGTGTCCGGCCGAAGCGGCAGTCGCTGCCGACGGAATTGAACAGTGTATCCAGGTTCTCGCGGAAAAGCTCGAGCGTGCCCTTTTCTTCGTTGACCGCGTAGAACTGAGGCTCTTTATCGATATGATATTCGGTCTTTTCTTCCGCAACGGCAATGATCCTGCCGTCAAGAAGCGCCAGCGTATAGTAATCAAGCTGATCGTTTGCCGCGGCTTTTCTGTTTTCTTTGGTCTTCAGATCATAGCACCAGACTTCCGTCTTTTCATTATAGACAACATCCTGATGTTCGGATGCCAGATACCATATTTTTCCGTTCAGAACGACGGGGCTTTCCGCATTCACGGAAGCCGGCGTGATCCGTTCGGTCTTTCCTGTCTTTTCGTGATATAAAAAGAGTCCGCTTCTGTCGCCTGATGAGAAGCTTCCGCCGTTATGGTAGAAGGGGATCTCGGTCATGACCTCATAGTCCGCGTTGTCCTTCTTCTCCTTTGCGGCCTTTGCCCGCTCTTCCTTCGACATTTTGTAATAATCCGGATATGCGGCATCGAAGGAACCGCCTGCAAGCCACAGGCCTCTTCCGACCTTTTCCTTCAGTGCACCCGCAAACGGCAGCGTAAATGCGGGAAGTGCTTCGCCGCCCTTCGTGCTGATGCGGTAATAGCGGACGGTCAGATCGCCTGCTTCCGCCTGCTCTTTTTCCTTCTTTGTGCGGACTGCCGGGAAAAGAATATGCGTGTCATCCTCCCAGATATAGCCTCTTTCATGATCAAGGCCGGTCAGTTTCAGCCATTTCCTGTTCCGGTAAAGCCAGATTGCCGAGCGATAGCTGTTTTCATCCGCATCTGCTTCTGTGACCACGGCTGCCGCCTGCTTTCCGTCCGGTGAGAATGAAAGCTCCGACAGAAAACGGTAGGATAAAAATGCATCAAGTTCAAGCTTCTTCATATTCTTCTCCTTATGATCTGTTCAGTGTCAGCTCAGCCGGCCGGCGGGCCTTTTTTATGTTCCCGGATCCGCACGCTGCCCGCTCTTTCAAGCTGCTTTTTTCGAGTATAACACAATTCTCCGCGAATTGCATTGAAAAACACCGTTCTATCATGTAAAATAATGAGCAGTTCAGTACCTTACAGGCCAGCTGACAGGCAAACACTATAATACCTTCGGGAGGTATCGATCATGATCACCTATATTCTTCATTCCATCGCTCTGTTCCGTATCGGGAAGAAATCCGGCGCACCGCTCTACGGCCTTGCCTGGATCCCCTTTCTTTCAGGCTTTGTGGAAGGCGGCTGTGCAGACGGTTATGACCGCCGGTGCGGCTCCGGAAATCACAGATGGCGCATTTCCCTTCTGCTTCTGGACCTGCTGCTCCTTCTGATCCCGATCCTCCTCGGTGTTTTTATCTTTAAGAATGTGCTGACGCTGACGGGAGCCTTCGAAGAACTCCTTCAGACGCTTTCCGACGGGCTTTACAATGAATTCCGTTTCAACTTTCTCCGTCTGAAAAGCTTTCTGCCTTATATCATTAACTTTTTCGGCGGCAGTCTGATATTCATCCTGCTGATCTCGATCATCGGCATGATCCGCAAAGTGCTTCACTGGGTCTGCCTGAACAAGATCTTTGAACTCTGCGTACCGAACCGCTCCAAGCTTTCCCTGATCCTGTCGATCCTGTTCCCGGGTCTCGGCACGGCGATCGTACTGCTCTGCAACGCCTTTTCCAAAACAGAATGGATCCGCTCCATCGATGAGATCCCGCCTGTATATTCCCCGGTGATGGATCCTGTACAGACCGTACAGCCCGCTCCGGTCTATGAACAGCCGCAGGCTGTCTCCTATCCGCAGACTCCGGTCTATCCGGCTCAGGATGCTTTCCCGCAGGCTCCGGCCTATCCGGCTCAGGACGCTTTCCCGCAGGCTCCGGTCTATCCGGCTCAGGATGTTTTCCCGCAGGCTCCCGCAGATCCGAATCCTCCGGTCTTTTCACAGGCTGATCCGAACGAAGCTTCCGCGGTCTCATCCGCAGACCCTGTGTCTCCGGTCATTTCGATCTCTCCCGAGATCGTTGCCGCCGCCTCACAGAGTGCGGAAACGACACAGACCCATACCGCAGAATACCTTCAGAATTATGTTCCGGACATCACAGATCCGTCCGAACCCGAATAACACGTAACCCGAAAGAGCAAGGGCAGAAGATGCAAACCGCATCTTCTGCCCTTGTTTTATCTGCTCTGTATCGGCTTCTTATTCAAAATTGACTACGATACCTTTTTTGCTGCTTTCGAAGCAGGCTTCCATGATGCGGATCACGCGAAGCGCATGCTCCTGCGTGACGATCTGTTCCGCCTTTCCTTCACAGGTCTCTACAAAGTTCCTGTAAAGCGCATTCCGGTCAAAGTCAAAACGCGGAAGCGGAAGCTCTGTCACGGAATTGCCTTTTCTGGGAGCCATCGTCTTGGTGAGGCCCGCGCCTGCCAGGATCGGCACCGTATCCTTGTCTTCCCAGGAATCCAGACGCACCATCTTTCCGTCCATATCCCAGTTCTCGATCACTGCGGAACCCTGATCACCGTAGATCGCCCACAGCGGCAGATTCACGAAATGACAGGTACCCACTTCCAGAACGACTGTGATGCCGCTTTCAAACGTAAAATGTATCTGTACGTTGTCATCGCATTCCGGGTTGGTGATGTATTTCAGATCGCAGAAGATCTTCGTCAGCTTTTCGGGGATCATCTTTACGATACGGTCGATGATATGAACGCCCCAGTCAAGCATCATGCCGCCGCCGCACTCTTTGATTCCTCTCCAGTCGCCGGGGATGCCGCGTGAACCCATGATCCGGCACTCGATATCAAAGACATTGCCGACGAGTTTCTCGTCATAGATCTTCTTGATGACCAGATAATCTTCGTCCCATTCACGGTTCTGTCTGGGATAGAACACCTTTCCGGTCTCTTTGGAAACTGCCATGACATCCAGAAGGTCAGCCGAAGACATCATGACCGGCTTTTCACAAAGGACATTTTTTCCCGCCTTCAGGGCTGCAATGGCCTGCTCTTTGTGGCAGTTGTTCGGTGTTGCGATGAGGATCGCATCCACATCCGGATCCGCGAGCATGGCGTCATAGCTTTCGTATGTGTTGTAGCCGCGTTCCTTCGCCCATTCGATACGGGACTCCTTGATATCATAAATGCCCGCCAGTTCCACGATCTTCGAAATATCCGTAGTCGCTTCGCTGTCAAAACCCGCTACATTCGTATCATTTCCGTTCCAGATGGCATTGCCTGTTCCGGAACCGATAGCGATGGCATGGCCGCCGCCCATTCCGCCGCATCCGACGATCGCAATTTGAAATTTGCCGTTCTTCATAGTCTGCTCCTTTATATAGATCATTTAATGATATAGGTGTCAAAAGGTATGTCTCGCCAAGTTCCATGCTTCGCATTCCCACTTGGCGCCTGCATTCCGCATTCTCGCGGAGACAGATCTCCACTTCATGCTCCATGTAGGGCGATCAAAAAGCCTTTTCCTCCACCTGCACGCAAGCGTGCGTGCAGGAACGGCTTTTGACCTTGACAGTATAAATTATTGTACCATAAATGGAAAGGACAAAAATACAGATTTCAACGGCCATTTTTTCACATTTGTTGCTATTTTCCGCTTTTCGGCGTTACAGAAATGCGCCCGGAAACGGTTTCTGGTTTCCGGGCGCGGTATTTCTTTTATATATTACAATGCTTTCATAATGGCCTGAAGCAGATCGTCAAACTCCGTAAATGCGGGGATCTCCGGATAGTCCGCGAGGATCTTATCCGTCGTACGGAACAGGAAGCCTGCCTTTGACGCCTGAATCATAGCCAGATCGTTGAAGCTGTCTCCGCTTGCGATCGTTTCAAAGCCGACAGACTGCAGCGCTTTTACCGTGGAGAGTTTGGAATTCTGAACCCTCATCTTATAGTCCAGGATCTCTCCGTCCGGTGCGGTCACCAGAGAATTGCAGAAGATCGTGGGATAATTCATCTTTGCGATCAGCGGACGCGCAAATTCCTCAAAGGTATCGGAAAGGATGACGGTCTGGACGTTTTTCCGGAGCTCATCCAGAAATTCCTTCGCGCCGGGGAGCGGATCGATCGTGGAGATCACGTTCTGGATCTCCTTAAGGCCCAGATGATGCTCCTTTAAGATCGCCAGTCTGTACTTCATCAGTTTGTCGTAGTCCGGTTCGTCACGGGTGGTCCTGCGAAGCTCCGGAATCCCGGCAGCCTCCGAAAAAGCGATCCAGATCTCGGGTGTCAGTACGCCTTCCATATCCAGGCAGACAATGTTCATTGTGTTCCTCCTCTTTATTGATGTCAGTCAGAAAAGTTATGCAAAAGAGACCAGCAGTTCCACAAGCATCTCACGCATCCTGCGGATCGCCTGTACGGAAGCGAATTCCAGTACGCCGTGGAAATTCTCACCGCCGGTGGAAAGATTCGGGCAGGGAAGGCCCTGATAGGAAAGGTTCGCGCCGTCCGTGCCGCCGCGGACCGGATTGGATACCGGCTGAATGCCCATCTTTTCAAAGACCGCACGTGCGCGGTTGACGATATCCATGTGGGGTGCCAGCTTTTCCTTCATGTTGAAATAGCTGTC
>JAZUFC010000062.1:0-11962 GCA_045640465.1 Lachnospiraceae bacterium
TAAAAAATGCCGAAAAACTATTATTTTTCAAGGAAAATCGGCATTTTCAGAGGTTGGAATATCGTTATGTGAAGCATGAAAAAGGAGCAACACAAGCTCAAAAAACTGTGAATAGTAACGCAGAAATTCTAAAAGAGGAAAAATCAGGACAGGTCATGAAATAGAATCTGTTATGCAGAATAAAGGCTTCACAAATGTGCTGATCATGTTCTTCACATTTTTTGCGGTAGGGAATAACGGCATGTCTCAGATCCGCGCGTTAAGCATTCGAAAATTTGTTCGATTTTGGCTTGACAAACAGCTGTTCGAGTGATATACCTGTATCAGAACAGATGTTCGTTCAAAAGAAGAGCAGTAAGCAGAAGAAGCAGAAGCCTTGTGAAAATAACAGAAAAGAGGCATTGAAAGATGATGAAAAAAAGATTGAACTGGTTTAGTAAAAAAACTCTGCGCTGTCTTGTCTGCAGTGTGATCATTGTTCTCGGCATTATCTTTTTTCTGACAGGAATCTGTACAACAGCCGCTCAGGAGGATCTGCCTGTCTGCGAAAAACATTATGAAAGCATTCAGATCGAAACCGGCGCATCCCTTTGGAGTTATGCAGAGAAATATGCCGAAGCATTCGGTCTGTCAGCCAAAGAATATGTGGAAGAGATCAAAAGGATCAACGGACTTCCCGGTGACCGGATCATCAGCGGTTCCAGACTGATTCTTGTGACTGACGGAAAATAAAGATCCCTAAAATAAAATTGATCGTTATGAGAACATCATAAAACATATGCATATTGCTGCAGAAACCGGCAGGCACGAGGGAATTCTGCGGATAAAGAAAAAACAGGGGAGAAGCCGTTCTTCCTTGTTTTTTTGTGATGCGCATTTATTCGCTAAACTCAAGTTTAACGAATAAATGGTATGTTATTCAAGATTTTCCAGCTCACGAAGCATATCCCTGTCCCATAACAGAATGTTAAAAGCCTCTGCAAGCCGTTGGGCGCCTTTCGTATAATACTGGTTGCTTATGACCACGCCGATCATGCAATGATAAAAATCACGTCCGGCATAGATCTCCTGAACGGCTTTTGTTCCTACCGGATGATCATAACGCTTGCATTGAAACGCATACGTCACATGATCTTTCTCTGCAAATATATCCACACCGAAATCCGATGATTTTTTTGTGAGTTCGATCTCTGTAAAACCGTTCTTTTCAAGAAGCGTCGCACAGTATTCTTCAAATTCGGTTCCTTCCATTTCATCGGCATCCGAAAGATCCTCACGGTTCTTTTGGCTGTTATGGATCAGAATGATGATCAGCACAAAAACAGCCAGAACGATTCCAAGGATCAAAGCCAGAAGGTAAACCGGAATTTTGTCGGAAAATGCATTTTCCAGACTGTTCAGAAAATTTCCTTCAGAAAACAGAAACATATAAATGATCTCCTGATTTTTAAATGATTTTTCATTATGAATCGCGGTTTCACCTAAATGATGCACTCCGTCAGCGTGTTCGTACGCCGCACCTGCAGCCATATAAAGTCTGATCAGCCTCATTTCCGGGAAAACGGGTTATCCACATGCATCGATGATGATCTGAGTCTTCCGAAAGTTCAAAAAATAAGTTATCCACATTACTGAAAATGTAAAATTATTCTGTCTTTTGATGAATTTTCAGGTTATCCACATTCGCTATAATGAAAGAAATGCTCCCAGGAGTCCTCTGTTGTTTCCGCTGACTCTGTGTGAATAAAGAAGCTCGGGATTGCATCTGGTGCAGACATCCGTCACAACGATGTGATCTTCCGGAATTCCTGCACGAAGCATCATGATCCGGTTGGATTCCCAGAGATCCAGAAGATATTTTCCGTTTTCTTTTTCTGTCAGGATCTTTTTTGATTTATTTCCGAAGACATCTTCAAATTCGGAAGCCACTTCTTCTCCCACTTCATAACAGTCTCTGCAGATGGATGGACCGATCGCGGCATAAAGATCCTCCGGTCGGCTTCCGAAGGTCTCATGCAGTTTTGAGACCGTCACACAGGCCATCCGATTCACTGTTCCTCTCCAGCCGGCATGTGAAAGACCGATGCATTTTCTGACAGGGTCAGCAAAATAAAGAGGTACGCAGTCTGCATACAGCGTAACAAGCGGCATATCGGGAACATTTGTGATCAGTCCGTCCACATCCGTATAGTCTCTTTTGAAAAACGGTCCTTTTCCGGCATCTTCTTCCGTAACTGTCCGGATATTGGTCGTATGCGTCTGATAGCTTAAAACGACCCTTTTTACATTCATGCCGAGCGATCTGCACATCCGTCGGTAATTTTCACGTACATTTTCAGCAGGTTCTTTCTCCCGGAGACTTCCGTCCGGCATTACGGATCCGAAACTCAGATTCATCGAAGAAAGAAATCCTGTACTGACACCTCCGAGTCTTGTTGAAAATCCGTTTCTTAAGCCGAGCCTGTCCAGATTCGGAAATGAAAAATACGGAACATCACCGTCATGAAACAGAAGACTCCCCTGTCCTTCTGTTTTTCTGTTTATCGTAATGCCATAGTCACCGATCATGTGATTCTCCTCTCTGATTCAGGTCTACAGACCGCCGAAAGCATTCTTTACATGCTTCAGTCTGCTCCCGAGAATGCTGACTGCATCAAAACGGCAGCGTGTACTTTCCGGAAGACCGTGTTCCGTCAGATACCATTTCGCTGTACGGAAGATACGCATCTGTTTGCTTTTTGTGATCGCTTCCAGAGGATCTCCCTTCAGATCATTTTTTCTGTATTTGACTTCCACAAAAACAAGACAGTTTTCCGGATCTTTTACGATGAGGTCGATCTCTCCTGTCTTTCTTCTGTAGTTCCGTTCCAGGATCATGCACCCGGATCTTTCAAAAAAGGAACCCGCCTGTTCTTCATAGGCGCTTCCTTTTTCACGATTGTTCATTCAAAGACCTTTCTTCGTAAGCCTTCACTTACGCATCCGTAAATGCGTGAATAAAGGATCTTCTGTGGATCGGACACGGTCCGTATTTCTTCAGCGCTTCGATGTGCTGCTGTGATCCGTAGCCCTTATGCGCGGCAAAACCGTATTCAGGATAAAGACTGTCATACTCTGTCATGATCCGGTCCCTCGTCACTTTGGCGATCACGGAGGCAGCCGCTATGGAGGCGGATTTTGCATCTCCTTTGATGATCGGAACCTGCTTTATCGAAAGCCCGGGGATCGTCACGGCATCATTCAGCGTACAGAACGGCGCCGGACTCAGTTTTGAGACGGCTTCTTTCATCGCAAGATAGGTCGCCTGAAGGATATTCACGGAATCAATGACCTTTTCGGAAGCCATTCCGACGCCGACAGAGACCGCTTCTTTCATGATCTCATCATAGAGAAGCTCTCTTTTTGCCGCAGTCAGCTGTTTGGAATCGTTTACATAAAGGATCGGATGATCTTTGGGAAGGATCACCGCACCTGCCACGACCGGCCCGGCAAGCGGACCTCTTCCTGCTTCATCGATACCGCATATAATGCCGTAATCATCATATTTTCGTTCATAGAGCATCATCCTGTCAAGACGTTCAAGCTCCCGAACGTAATCATCCAGTTTTTTCTCATACTTTTTAAGAAGCTTCTGCACGCCTTCACGCTCATCGGAAGCAAAGATGAGACAGGCGGAATGAAGCTCTTCATACGGCTTTTCAGAAAGAAACTGATCGATCTCACGAATCGTCATCGGATCTCCTCACAAGATTTTCCGGCTGTGCAGACTTAAGCGTCTGAACAGTTACGGTTTTTTATTGATGACCTTCATCTGATTGAGAGGCCAGATGCGTACCCAGGCTCTTCCGACAAACTGACTTTTGCTGATGCTGCCGATCGCTCTGGAGTCTTTGGAGTGGTTCCGGTTGTCTCCGAGAACAAAATACTCATCTTCTCCGAGGGTGACCGCTTCTCCGGAATAGATGCCGCTTCTCATTGTCTCTTCACAGTAGACATCGTCTTCCATCAGTTCTCCGTTGATATAAAGAAGACCGTCCTCAATAAATACGGTCTCGCCGGGAAGACCGACGATGCTTTTGATATATTTTGTTTTCGGATCATCTTTCAGCCGGAACACGATCACGTCATAACGTGCGGGTTCACGAAAATAATAGCTGACTTTTTCCACGATCACGCTGTCTTTGTCCGACAGAAACGGAAACATGGAGTTACCGTCAACGACCGAGCGGATCGCAACGAAACGCAGGATCAGAAAACAGATCAGCACCACGCTTGCGATATAGATCAGAAAATCAAGAAGTGCTCTGACTCCTGACGAATTGATCTTCTTCGACATGTTATTCTGTATACTTCCTTTCTTTCGGGATACTTATTCCGGTCTTTCAAGCGAGATCCTGCCGATCTTTGCCGACCTGAAATCATCCAGGATCATTGCGGCAGCCTTTTCACTGTCGGGTTCTCCGCCCTTTTTCAGAGCTTTTCTGGATACGGCGATCCGTTCGATCACTTCATTGATATCCTCAGACCATTCCACGCTGTAGCGCTCCGTCAGCTTTTCAGGACAGTTTTTCTTCAGAAAAGAAAGAAGCGAGTACGCCAGATACTGTTTGTCCAGGATCTCGTCATTGATGGATCCGATAAACGCAAGATGAAGCCCTGTTTCCGGATCTTCGAATTTCGGCCACAACAGACCCGGGGTATCCAGAAGCTCCACCTGTCTGTTCAGACGGATCCACTGGTCGCTTTTGGTCACGCCGGGTTTGTTTCCGGTCTTTGCCGCTGTCTTGCCCGCAAAAGAATTGATAAACGTTGATTTTCCTACATTCGGGATCCCCGCTACCATAGCGCGGACAGGCCGGTTCAGAATACCGCGTTTTCTGTCACGCTCCAGCTTTTCACGGCAGACCGTCTGAATCAGATTCAATACGGAACGCATGCGTCCGTTTACTCTGGAATCAAGCGCTGCCGCAGCGATCCCTCTGTTTTCAAAATAGGTGATCCAGTCTTTCGTGATCTGTTCATCCGCAAGATCCGCTTTGTTCAGAAGGATCAGCCTGAATTTGTTTCCGGCCAGTCTGTCGATGTCCGGATTTGCGGAAGAAAGCGGAACACGAGCGTCCCGGATCTCAATGATCAGGTCTGTCAGTTTGATATCCTCCTGCATGGTCCGTTTCGCCTTTGCCATGTGTCCGGGATACCAGTTGATTTTGATCTGCTGTGTATTGTCCATATTTTTTATTCACCGGAATCACTGTTTCAGTGATTCTTCAAATTCTGCGGGCGTCATCAGAACACGCCTCGGTTTGGTTCCTTCCTCTTCACCGACAACGCCTGCTTCGTAAAGCTGGTCTACGATCCTTGCAGCCCGGTTGAAGCCGATCTTAAAAGCTCTCTGGAGCATGCCGATGGAAGCTTTCTGCTTTTCGATGACCAGTCTTCCCGCATCCGCAAAATATTCGTCATATTCCGAACCGCCGTTTACTGCCGAGGCACTTCCGGAAGAAAGCTCGATGCTCTGCAGGCTTCCGCCCTTGACTTCGCCCTGATTCTTGACATAATCCACGACTGCATTCACTTCTGAATCGGTCACAAAGGACCCCTGCACACGGATCGGCTTGTTCGAGCCTGATGGCGCATAAAGCATATCGCCTGCGCCGAGCAGACTTTCCGCTCCGTTCGTATCCAGAATGGTTCTGGAATCGATGCCTGATGATACCGCAAATGCGATACGGCTCGGAATGTTTGCCTTGATAAGTCCTGTGATGACGTCAACAGAAGGACGCTGTGTGGCAAGGACAAGATGAATGCCGGCCGCTCTTGCTTTCTGGGCCAGACGGCAGATCGCATCCTCCACGTCTTTCGGCGCTACCATCATCAGATCCGCAAGCTCATCCACGATAATGAGTATCTGCGGCATTTTTCTGACAGGAGTTCCGTCCATGGCTTCGGGTGCTTCCCGTTCGACCATGTCATTGAAGCCCTCGATTCCGCGCACACCGTACTCAGCAAAGGACTGATAACGGTTCTCCATCTCGACGACTGCCCAGTTCAGCGCTGCCGCAGCCTTCTTCGGATCGGTCACGACAGGAAGAAGAAGATGCGGAATTCCGTTGTATACGGAAAGTTCAACGACCTTCGGATCGACCATGATCATTTTGACTTCCGTGGGAAGCGCGTGATAAATGATCGACATGATCATGGTGTTGATGCAGACGGATTTTCCGGAACCGGTTGCACCTGCGACCAGAACATGCGGCATTTTAGCGATATCCGCTATGATAACATTCCCTTCAATATCACGGCCGACTGTAAAGGCCAACTTGGACTTTGCTTCCTGAAACTCCTGAGATTCAAGGATATCACGGAAAGCAACGCCCTGTTTGACTTTATTCGGTATCTCGATACCGATCGCGGATTTTCCGGGGATCGGTGCTTCCATGCGGATATCCGCAGCGGCAAGATTCAGCGCGATATCGTCTTTTAAGGATACGATCTTGCTGACCTTGACGCCGAGTTCCGGCTGGATCTCATAGCGTGTAACGGTAGGTCCGCACGAGATATTCTGGATCCGTACACCGACACCGAAGGTCTTCAGAGTCTCCTGAAGCTTGGATGCGGTCTCACGGATCTCTGCCTGGATCTCAGAACGGCTCAGGCTGCTTCCTGCGCCTTTTTTCAGAAGTCTGACAGGCGGGAAACGGTAATCTTTCTTTTCCTCCTCCTGAAGAGAGGCTTCGATGGAACCGGCTGTTTTCCGGTTTTCCTCCTCCTGAAGCTTTGCATTTTCACGGCTGTCGGAGGACGTTTCCGGTACGGTGGATGATACCGTCTGCTTTCCTGTATTTTCTCCGCCCTTCAGCCCGTAGGATCTTTCCAGTCCGGAGCTTTCAAGCAGTTTTTCAAGATCTTCGCTGCTGTCATCCGGAGCTGTTTTCTGTTCCGGCGCTGTTTCTCGGCTTTCCCCTGCATGGATCACAGTCTTTTTGGAAAGAATATCGCCGTCCGTCTCGGTGGTGATGATCTTTCCGTTTGCGGTGATCACAGTTTTCTGATACTGTTCGGGAGCCTTTTTGTCCTCAGGCTTCTTTTCTTCAAAGAAACGTGTGGCCTGATTGACAGCGTTTTCCATCCGCTTTACGTCTTCTTTGTCGGTCTGATCCTGTTTACCGGTATCGAAAACAGGAATGACATTATCCGGATCATCCTCGCGGTATTCTTCCTTTTCCGCCTTCTCAAGAACTTTTCTGAGATCGGAAAGATTCAGTTCCTCGACCTCGATCTCGTCAGCCTCACGATCATCCTTTCTTTCCAGAGAGGTAAAATATTCCTTCGGGACGTTGATCGTCGGAATAAAGGAAGGATCTGTCGTGAGTTTTTCCTTTGCGGAATTCTCCACGCTGCCGGAGTTTGCATACTTTCCGAAAAGCTTGTCTTTATTGACTACGGATTCATTGGCATCGTAGAAATGCTGGTTTGCCTGTACGGGAATATCCGTCAGTGTCGTATCCGTAATGCCTGTTACGGTCGCAAAACGTCCGGACTCGTTTTTCAGTCTGCGGTTCTGCTCTTCCACAGCCTGCTTTTTCAGTCTGGCTTCGCGTCTTGCCGTTTCCAGATTGTCCTGTATCGTTTTCTGTTTATCAAGCGCCTTGTTTGTTTTCTGCTGTTCTTTCAGTTCCTGACGGATCTCGTGATTCTTATCACGGATCTCACGGTTTTCCTCACGTTTTTTCTCATCGTCCGCCGCACGTTTTTTCAGCCAGTCGCTGACGGAAAAATCCGAAAACAGAAGAAGCGCGACCGCGATCAGAACAACATTGACGATAAACATGCCGATATCGCCGAGTGCCTTATGGAAAAGCGCATAATTTCCCTTGCCGATCAGACCGCCGTCCGGAAGCGTCAGCGCGATCGTAATGATCCCGAGCGCCGCAAACAGCGTCAGAAGAAGGGAAAGGATCCTTCGAAACAGGATCGGCGATCCGTCCAGAAACAGAATGACCCATACAAGGCCCGTAAGAAGGAAAGGAGCAATATACTTCAGGACACCGAAGATCCTGTAGGCAAAGCTGTCCAGCCATTCCATGGAATCGACAAAAAAGCTGACGAACATCATGACTGCAAAGCCGAAAACGACGACCATGAAGATCTCCTTATATAAAAGGATCTTCTGCTGACGTTTTCTGAGTGCCGCCTTTTTTGATGAGGTCCTCGTTCTCTGTACAGACGTATTCTGCTTTTCCGTGCCGCCTGCCTTTTTCGGATCGGCTGCCTGTGTTTTCATAGCAGCTGCGTTTCGGGCTCTTTCCGTTCCGGAAGTCCTCCTGCTGCCTGTGTCACGGCGTTCAGATTGTGTATTATTCGCCTTCTGTGCCATTCGTATCCCTCTTCAATACGTCTTTTTCAATATAGACCGGCCTGTCTTTTCCCTGAATATAGGCTTTTGCCAGATATTCTCCGATGATCCCGAGCATCAGAAGCTGGATACCGCCGAGAAGCAGAACAAAGCCGAGTGTGGTTGCATAACCCGGTACATCGACACCGGAGATAAGTGTTTTCAGAACAAGTACGATAAAATAAACGACTGAGATCACGGAAAGCAGGATCCCGATCAGAGTGGAGATCCTGAGAGGTGCCGTCGTATAGCCGACGATCCCGTCCAGGGCATAACGGAAAAGCTTTTTAAACGACCATTTTGAGGTGCCGCTGTTCCGTTCTTCGACTTCGTACGGCATGTAGAAGGTCTCAAAACCAACCCATGAAAAGATACCCTTGGAAAATCTGTAATACTCCGGAAGAGACAGAATGGCATCTGCCATCTTTCTTGTGATGACTCTGAAATCCGAAGCACCTGCAACAAAATCAATGTCGCACATACGGTTGATCAGCCGGTAGAAACAGTTTTTAAAAAATGTCAGGAGCTTTCCTTCTTTCCGTTTATCCTGATAAGCGGCAACGCAGTCGATCTCCGGATCATTCATGAGTTTTTCATACATGGCATACGCGACTTCGGGACGCTGCTGAAGATCCGCATCGATGAAACAGACCGCCGAACCCGAAGCATGATGAAGGCCGGCATAGATCGCCGCCTCTTTGCCGAAGTTTCTTGAAAAATCCACGACTGTGATATTCATGTCCGTTTCTTTTTCGTAAAGGTCTTTCAGAGCCTGTTTTGTTCCGTCCTTTGATCCGTCGTTTACAAAGATCAGTTCATACGATGACACACGGTTCTGAAACGTATTCTTAATTGCGTTTAAGATCGCCTGTACGTTCCCTTCTTCGTTATAGCAGGGAATGACAAAAGAAATATCCATAAACAACCTCCTTAAGAATTGTATCACAGATCGTGTCTGCGGTCAAAAAATCTTTCAGTATCCGTATGAGGCGCTCCTGTCAGAACTGATCGAAAAGATTGAACTGGTCGTTTTCCGGTATTCCGGAAAGAATATGCATATCGACCATTTTCGTGATCAGCGTCTGAGAGACCTTTGTACGGTTCTTGAAATCGTTCAGGGAAAGATACTTTCCCTTAGCGGAAGCCAGCTCCACTGTTTCCGCAGCCACATCTCCCATGCCGTCGATCGAAAGAAGGGACGGCATCAGCGCTTTATCGGAGACCACCTTGAATCTGGTCGCAGAAGCCTGATAGACGTCGATCGGCACGAATTCGTAACCGCGGGCATACATCTCCTGAACGATACGCATATCACGGAATGTGTTGGACTCTTTATCGCTCAGACTGTCCTTTCTCGCTTCGAAATCGTCGAGATTCTTTTCAAGCGCCTGTCTTCCCTGGCACATCAGTTCATAGCTGAAGCCTGAAGCACGGATGGAAAAATAAGCAGCATAATAGGCAAGCGGATAAAAGATCTTGCAGTATGCGATACGCCATGCCATCATGACATAAGCTGCCGCGTGCGCCTTCGGGAACATGTATTTGATCTTTTTGCAGGACCATATATACCAGTCCGGTACATTATGTGCCTTCATATCCTCTTCCCATTCCGGCTTCAGGCCCTTGCCTTTACGCACGGATTCCATGATGGTGAAGGAAAGAGAAGGTTCCATATTCTGACCGATCAGAAACTCCATGATATCATCACGGCAGCAGATCAGATGCGCAATATCCGCTACGCCTTCTTTCAGAAGCGTTTCCGCGTTTCCCGCCCAGACATCCGTTCCGTGCGCAAGACCCGAAATACGGACAAGGTCAGAAAAATGCTGCGGCTTTGCGGTCAGCAGCATGTTGATCGCGTTATCCGTTCCGAATTCCGGAATACCCATGGCGCCCAGCGGACAGCCGCGGATCTCTTCCGGCGTAACGCCGAGTGCCGACGTATTCTGAAAGAGACTCATGACCTCCGGAGAATCCAGCGGAAATGTGGTCGGATCGACACCGGTGATATCCTGCAGCATGCGGATCATGGTCGGATCATCATGGCCGAGAATGTCGAGCTTCAGAAGGTTGTGGTCGATCGAATGATAATCGAAATGCGTGGTGATGATCGGTGTGTTCTGATCATTTGCAGGATGCTGCACCGGCGTGAAGGAATTGATATCCTCGCCGAACGGAAGCACGATGATTCCGCCGGGATGCTGGCCCGACGTCCTTCTCACGCCTTCGATCCCCTTTGCGATCCTGGCCACCTCGCAGTGACGTTTTGAAATATTGTTTTCCTCGTAATAGTGAAGGACGTAGCCGATTGCGGTCTTTTCCGCAACGGTTCCGACCGTGCCCGCACGGAAGGTCTGTCCTTTTCCGAATATGACCTCCGTATAGGCATGCGCCTTTGACTGGTATTCGCCGGAAAAGTTCAGATCGATATCCGGTTCCTTGTCGCCTTTGAATCCCAGGAAAGTCTCAAACGGAATATTAAAGCCGTCTTTCACCATCTTTGTGCCGCATTTCGGGCACATCATATCCGGCATATCGCAGCCGGCTTCGGTAAGATGCTTCTTCACGATATCCGAATCGAAATCGGAATATCTGCAGTTCGGGCAGCGGTAATGAGGCTGCAGCGGATTGACTTCCGTAATGCCGGCCATCGTCGCCACGAATGACGAACCGACCGAACCTCTGGAGCCGACCAGATATCCGTCCGAAACGGATTTATGCACCAGTTTCTGCGCGATCATATACATGACCGCGTAACCGTTTGAAATGATCGAATGAAGTTCCTTGTTTAAACGTTCCTCCACGATCGCAGGAAGCGTATCACCGTAAAGCGAATGCGCTTTTTTGAAGCATTCGTTTTCCAGATCCTGATCGGAATTCTCAATGACCGGCGGGCATTTGTCCGGACGCACCGGCTCGATCTTATCGATCCTGTCTGCTATGAGATTCGTGTTTTCCACAACGACCTCATAAGCCTTTTCCGCGCCCAGATACTCAAATTCCTTCAGCATCTCGTCCGTTGTTCTGAGATACAGAGGTGCCATGTCCTCCGCGTCCTTGAAACCGGTTCCGGACTGCAGAATGATCCTGTAGATCTCGTCTTCCGGGTTCAGAAAATGCACATCGCAGGTCGCACAGACCGGCTTTTTGTAGCGTTCTCCGAGTTCAACGATCTTTCTGTTGTAGTTCTGAAGATCCTCGACGGTATTCGCTTCACAGTCCTCCTGATCCAGAAGGAACATATTGTTTCCGATCGGCTGGATCTCAAGATAATCGTAAAAGTTTACAAGACGCTCAAGTTCATCCTCGGATGCACCTTCTTTCACGGCATCGAACAGCTCGCCCATCGCACAGGCAGATCCGATGATGAGACCTTCTCTGTATTTCTGAAGAAGAGATTTCGGGATTCTCGGCCGCCTTGCAAAATAATTGAGAGAGGATTCCGATACCAGACGGTACAGATTGATCCTTCCCGTTTCCGATGCCGCAAGGATCACGACGTGGTAGGAATTCATCTTTTTGATGGATTCCGCATCCGGCGTGACAGCTTCCTTCAGCATATTCAGG
>JAZUFC010000063.1:0-2482 GCA_045640465.1 Lachnospiraceae bacterium
CCCTCTGACCCCATGAGCTATACGGCAACGCCTAATGTGGACTTGAAAGACGGCATCTGGGCCGCCTGCGGCATCAACGCGGCCAATGTGGCGATGACGGCGACCGAGACCATTACGACAAATCCCCGCGTGCTGGGCGCGGATCCTCTGGTGCGCTTTAAGAAAGCTGAGAAGCGCGGTGAGAAGGATATCCACGGCGGCATCGGCGAGGAAGACCTGGTCGTGCTGGTGCTCCCGTATATCCGTTCCGCGCGGGAAGGCGTGCTGCGCACCGGCGCCCTGCTGGAGCAGTACGGCACCTACGAAAGCAATGGCATTGCTTTCTCTGACAGCGATTCCATCTGGTGGCTGGAGACCATCGGCGGCCATCATTGGATCGCTCGCCGCGTGGCTGATGACGAATGCGTCATCATGCCGAACCAGTTCGGTCTGGACCGGGTTGATTTTGATGATGCGTACGGAAAGAAGAAAGAGAATCTCTGTTCTCCGGATCTGAAGGAGTTTGTGGAAAAGAATCATCTGAATGTGGGAAAGGGCGAGAAGTTCGACCCGCGTGACGCGTTCGGTTCCCATTCCGATGCGGACCATGTGTACAATACGCCGAGAGGCTGGTTCATGGGCCGGTATTTCCTTCCGCACACTTATAAATGGGACGGAGAAAACGCGGACTTCACGCCGGAAAGCGATGACATTCCGTGGTCCTTCGTGCCGGAGAAAAAGGTGACCGTGGAGGACGTGAAATATGTGCTGTCCTCTCATTATCAGGGAACACCGTATGATCCCTATCAGCATGCGGACAATCCGAAGAAGGGCATTTACAGACCCATCGGCATCAGCCGCACCGGTGTGATGGCGATCCTGCAGATCAGAGGTTATATGCCGGATCCGTTAAAGGGCGTGGAGTGGATCTGCTTCGGTGCAAATACCTTTAATACAGTGCTTCCCGTCTACACCTCCGTTGACAGAATGCCTGCCTATATCAGCAATGTGACGCTTGACGCCTCCACGGAGAACTTCTACTGGGGCAGCCGTCTGATCGGCGCGCTGGCGGATCCGTACTTCGGCTACTGCGTCCAGAATATCGAGCGTTATCAGAGCGCAGTCGCAAACAGAGGACATCAGCTCATTCATGAGTATGATGAAAAGTTTGCGGAAACAAAGGATGCATCGCTTCTTTACAAAGCAAATGAGGCACTCTGCAGAATGGCAAAGGAAGAGACACAGAATACGCTGAACAAGATACTTCTGACTGCCAGCGAACACATGAAGGACGGCTACAGCAGAGCGGATAACTGATGATCTCACAGGACAGAAACCGAAAACAAAGCGGCTGAAAGATAAAATGACAGAAAGAGAAGACAGAAGAAAAAAGCATATTTACGGATGTTTCAGAAAGGCAGAAGCGCTTTTTCTCCTTTTTCTGATGCTGTTTTCTTTCAGCGGTTTTACATCTGCTTTCGGAAACGGAGACGGAAAACAGCCCCGCGGTGAGGACGGCGCCTCTCAGGAGGATGGTACGGAACCGCTTCCGGAAGAAACGGCGCCTGCCCTGCAGGGACCGCAGCCTCCCGTGATCACGGAGGTGACTTCTTACGGGCCCGGTCAGATCACGGTATCCTGGACGCCGCTTGAGGGCGTCGGCGGCTACAATGTCTACCGCTGTTCGGACGGACGTCCGTTTACCTATGTGGGCGGCGTTGCAGCCGGAACCTGTTCCTTTACCGATATGACGGTACAGGATGACACGCCTTATGAATACAATGTGACTTCCTTTGCAAACAGCGCGGAAAGCGCGCATTCGAAGGGCGTATCAGGGACGAGTGCCTATATCCGTCCGACAGCCTACGATGTGACTTATGAGAACATGTCTGTCTGGGGCTTCCGCGTCCGCGGAAAGATCCTTTCAACGGATCCTGTCGCATTTGTCCGGGCAAATGTCTGGACAGACTTCAACGGACAGGATGATATGAGAAGCTATGAAGCGGCGATTGAAGGCGACAACTTCTATTTTGACGTGAATACCGCAAATCATTTCTATGAAAGCGGCAATTACGTGATCATGATCTATGCCTGTGATGTTGCAGGACATAATATGTACGGAACCACAGCTCTTTATTCAACGCTTGCACAGGTGCCCGGAAGTCTTCCTTCTCTTTCATCACCGCAGATCAATTATCTTTCGGGAGACAGGTATGAAGTGAGTCTTTCCTATTACTGCCCGGCCGGCGTTTACAGCATAACGGCTTCGACGCATCCGGCGGATTCTGAGGAAACGGTCGTAACCGAAGCCGTGTACGATCAGGATGTACTGCATGCATCGGTTTCCGCAAGAGACTTCCATACCGGCTGCCGTGATTTTTATACCACAGTCACGATGGTCGATGTGAACGGTGTGCAGACGGAATATACATTTCCGGTGCATCTTGAGGAAGATCAGATCCCTTCCGGTGAGGTCATCACAGGCGATGTGATGTCCGGAAGC
>JAZUFC010000064.1:0-10189 GCA_045640465.1 Lachnospiraceae bacterium
GTATTTCCGGCGGTCAGCGGCAGCGGCTGATGATCGCAAGAGCCGTTGCACCCCGGCCGAAGATCCTGATGTTCGATGAGGCGACCAGCGCACTGGACAACATTACGCAGAAGAAAGTATCGGAGGCGATCGATTCCCTGAAATGCACAAGGATCGTCATTGCGCACAGGCTTTCCACCATTCAGCACGCCGACCGTATCATTTACCTGGATAAGGGCAAAGTGGCAGAAGAAGGGACCTATGCCGAACTGATTGCGAAAAACGGCAGTTTTGCGGAGCTTGTGGCGCGTCAGCGCCTGGATATTGAAAATTAAAAATTGAAACTGTTGTATATACTTTTCTGCATGTGTATCGTATAATAAATCAAAAAGGGGAAACAAAGCGGACCGCAGCAGGAAAACTTTGAACTTAATGATCTGAATATATGAACCGTTATATTTTGAATCAGAACTGTGCGCTTCGTTCTTACCGTGATCTGCCGCGTATGCTGATCTGTAAGGAACGGCCGGAAGGGACTGTTCTCTTTGAGAAAGAGTGGTCGTTTCTTCTGCAGTGTGACGGAAAGACCGCACTTTGTCCGGATGAAGAAACCGGAGAATGGCTGCGTACATCGAGAGTTGCCTCGATGATCCACGAAGCCGCAGAAAATGAAACGCTGTCGGACTGGCAGAAAAACATAAGACACGACAACCGGTATTTTCCGGCGGTGGAATGGCGTGTAACGGACCGCTGCAATTACAACTGCCTGCATTGCTACAATGCCTCCGATGAATCGGCGTGCGCAGACCAGTGGGACTACGAAGAAGCGCTTGCGTTTCTCGATCAGTGCAGGGACTGCGGCATCCTGGAGATCCGTCTTTCGGGAGGAGAACCCATGCTGCACCGGCGTTTTCCGGATCTTGTGCGGGCGATTTATGACCGGGGCATGTATGTCGGAGAGATCGTCACAAACGGGTCTTTCCTGAACCGTGAAATTCTTTCGGAGATCGCTTCTTACGGAAAGAAGTCGCTGTTTAAGGTCTCCTTCGACGGTTTCGGCTATCATGACTGGATGAGAAACTTTCAGGGCGCGGAGAAACAGGCGGTCAGGGCATTTGAACTGCTTTCGGAAGAGGATTTTCCGATCCTTGTCAATTCGCAGATCAATCGCCGGAACAAAGATTCGTTTCCTCAGACGATCGCCTATTTCGATGCGCTTGGCGTACAGACGCTTCGCTTCATCCGGACGACAGAGGTCCCGCGCTGGGTGCTGAATGCCGGTGATGCATCCCTCTCCTATGAGGAATACTATGACGTCATGCTGGACATCCTGCGGGACTACCATTCCAGACCGCGGAATATGGCACTGACGCTTTGGGCATTCGGCGTATTCCAACCGGAAAGCAAAAGCTTCCGGATGATCCATACCGCATGTCCGGGCGAAGGATACCGGGATACGATGCCTGCGTGTCCGACCGTGAGAAAACAAATCTGCGTCGGAGCGGGAGGAAATATCTATCCCTGTTCCCAGCAGTCCGGCATTCTGGATTCCCGCGGTATCTGTCTCGGGAACGTGAAGCGGGACGGACTGCAGAAGCTTCTTAAGGACAGCGCCTATACGGATATCGCCTGCATGACGGTCGCCGATGTAAAGGCGCATAATCCGAAATGTGCGGCGTGCAGTCACTTTGCGCAGTGTCACGGCGGCTGCCGCGGTCTGGGTTTCCTGATGACAGGAGTTTTCTACGGAGAAGACAGCGCCATGTGCAGACTGTTTGAGCTTGACTATGAATCGAAGGTGCAGGAGATCCTGTCGGACTGGAGCAATGCAGCACCGAGCCCCGGACATGAGTCCGCTGTGAAAAACGAAAACTGCTGAAAACATGCCTGCAAAGCAGGCTGTGGAACATAAAATGTGAAAAAAACAGATAAAGGAGTATTTATCATGAAGACGATCGAACAGCTTATTGAAGAGATCAAAACGTCGGATGCACTCAAAAAAGACCTTGCTGAAGCGCTTGCAAAGAAAGACAAGGCTGCACTGGAAGCATTTCTGAAGGACAACGGATGTGATGTGTCTATCGAAGAAGCAAAGCAGTTCCTGCAGGAAAAGAGTGCGGAAATGCAGAAAAACGGAGAACTGAGCGAAGCGGAACTGGAACAGGTCGCAGGCGGTACGGATGTCGTTATGACGGTCGTAACGACGATCCTTGCAACAGGCGGCATCACGATCAGCGGCATGCTGGGAGCGGCATATTCATATTCGTGCTGATGACGGCCCTGACCGGCGCATGAAGAATCAGCGGTCGGGTGTGCAGGTAAAGAATAGTATGTGATTGCAAAGAAAGGTGTAAACGATCATGAAGACAATCGAACAGTTACTGGAAGAAGTCAAAGCATCGGATGTTCTCAAAAAAGACCTTGCGGATGCTCTTGCAAAGAAAGACAAGGCGGCTCTGGAAGCATTCCTGAAAGACAACGGATGTGAAGCATCTATCGAAGAAGCAAAACAGTTTCTGCAGGAAAAGAGTGCGGAAATGCAGAAAAACGGAGAACTGAGCGAAGCGGAACTGGAGCAGGTCGCCGGCGGAAGCGAAATGGTTATTGTCACGCTGGGAGTGGGATATGCCGCTTTTATGGGTGGTGCCACGGTAGCGATGGCTGCCTGCAGTGAGTGATCTGCCGAACCAGACTGCACCGGTCAAAAGGAGTGATCATATGAAAACGCTTGAACAGCTTTATGAAGAGATCAAAGCATCGGAAGCACTGAAAAAAGAGTTTGCCGCTGCTATTGCAAAGCAGGACAAGGCGGCCGTGCTGGCATTTGCTTCAGAAAACGGCTGCGAAGCTTCGGAAGAGGAGATCCGTGGTTTTCTGAAAGAGAAGATGGCAGAAGGAGTCATTTCCTCCGAGCTGACGGATGAGGAACTGGAAGGAGTCGCAGGCGGCTCAGAGGTGCTGGTTGGTATTTTTGCCACCGTTACCCTGACGCAATGCGTCGTGTATACGTTTTTCCTGTAAATTTTGAAGTATAAAAGCAAATGAATGAAGATTTGAAAAAACTGCCGGAAAGCGCTGTGCTTCCCTGGCTGGATCTGTTTGCGGATCCGGTCTGTGAAAGGATCGCGGCAGGCAGTCAGATCCATTTGGGAAAGGACGCATCCGCGGGACTGAAGGAGTCGCTTCGGATGCGTCTTTTCCTGCTTTCCGGCAATGTATTGTTTAGAGAGTGCCTTCGGCATACGGAAAAGATGAATCCGCTGGCGGCGAATCTGCCGGACCTTGTTCCTGATGAGACACGGCGCGAGGGTGCAAAGAAAGCACTGGCTGATCTTCTGGAACGCGGAATGACGGCCTTTGACGAAGAATATCCGTTTCTTCGGCCGCGTATGGAAACCGTTTCCCGGCATTTTGAGCTTGCCGTCGGAGAAATGCTTCTAAGGATCGATCGCTGCCGCCTTTCCATCAGTGAACATTTCTTTGATAAAGTACCGTTTTCGGAGATCCGTGCACTCAGCTTCAGCGGTGCAGATACCCACAATCGCGGGAGAGCGGCCGCAAAGATCGTGACGGATCGCGGGACTTTTCTGTACAAACCGCACGACCTCAGGCAGGACGTGTTCTTTTACCGCTTTGCAGAAAAGTTTTTTCCGGATACCATCCGGGCCCCGGACAGCATCGCGTGTCACGAAGACGGTACAGAATACGGCTTTTGTGAATTTGTGATCAACCGTCCCGCGTCCACGAAGGAAGAAACAAAACGCTATTATTATCATCTCGGCGGCTTTTCCGCGATTACGCAGATCCTCGGAAGCGTGGATATGCACTTTGAAAATATACTTGCCGACAGTACCCGTCCGATGCCGGTAGATCTGGAGACCTGCTTTATGCCGCGTTATCGCAGCGGAAACACTTCTGATGAAGAGGAAGAGCCATGGAAACGGGAACTGGCTTCGTCGGTCGCGGGAAACGGGATGTTTCCCACACGGATCGGCGGCGTGGAGACCGGCGTGCTGATCATGAGATCGCCGGACAATGTCTCCATGCCGGTGATCGACGGAAATGCGCAGACCGTTTACGGATACCTTGACGATTTTTACAGCGGGTTTGCCGATACTTACCGGCAGGCCATGGCCCGGCGAAGCGCCATCCGGACAGAGCTTATGAATGCTCCGGATTTTTCCGTCCGCATCGTTGTACGCCCTACGAACTACTACATGAAGGCAGCCGCGCTGACGACCGATAAGGTCTGTCTGAACGATGAAGAGGAGGCAGAGCGCCGTGTCAGAGCACGGCTCGTGAACAATCCATACCGTCTGCCGGACGAGTTGTGGGATCGTGTGCGCGAGTGTGAGTGCGGTGCGATATTCCGCGGCGACATTCCGTATTTCTATACAAAGTCAGGATCCACCGCGCTTTATGATCCCGAAGGGGTGTGCATAGAAGGCGTATTCCGGCAGTCATCAATAGACGAGGCACTGTATCGTCTGGACCACATGTCTGAAGCGGAATTGAAATTTGAACTGCAGCTGCAAAGAGAACTGATCGAGCGCGCCGTTCGTCCCGCGGACGGAAGCTATGTAAAGAAAGACGAACCGTGGACGGCAGTATCTGATGAGGAATGTATCGCAGCGCTTCTGAATGACAGCATCACAACACCTTCGGGTAAGCCGCTGTGGTTTGTGAATCAGGCAGATACCAGGCGTATGTTCATGGGCTCCGGGTACTATAACGGTCTTTCCGGTATGGCAGTCGTACTGGCAGCATACCTCAAAGTCCATCCTGATACGGCCTGCGCCCCTGAGATTCAAAAACGGCTGCAGACCTGCCTGGAATGGACAGAGGCATATATAAGCGATGCGGAGCGGCAGACGGTGCTTCGTTATCCGGAATTCAGCGGGAACCGGAAAAACGGCTGTGCGGGACATATTGAAGGGCTCATGCAGCTGTATGAATATATTCCGGACGAGCGGTACGCAGCGCTTGCCGGGCGCGCGGTTCAGCTTCTGGAACGGTATTCCTGTGAAAACTGTCCGGATCTTTCCTATCGGGACGGCATCGCCGGTATTCTTGCGGTGCTCTGCCGGTACCGCAGCCGTCTCGGCGTGAAAGATTCTCTGATCCGCCGTTATGCCGGTCTTTTGATGAGCCGCAAAACAAAAGAAGCAGGCGGCATGATACTCTGGCATCCCACGCGGAGACCCCGTGAGATCAGCGGGCTGGATATCGGAATCGGCGGGATCGGCCTCGCCCTTCACATGGCGGGAACTCTGCTCCGGGACGATTCCTGTCTTCAGGCGGCTGAGGATGCCTTTGCCTATGAACGCTCTGTTTACCGTGAGGATGCAGGCGGCTTTCGGGATATGTCCAAAAGCACCGCGTCGCCCGAACTCTATGGCGGATACCATTCCGGCAATGCGGGACTTGGCTTTTTGTGGCTTTATCTGGGCGATCAAGAGATGCTTGAAAAGACGGCGGATGCGGCTTTCTGCAGTCAGCCGGTCTTTTCGGACAGGCTGTGTGACGGGAATCCCGGCACCTGGGATTTCCTGCTGGAAGCGGGAAGGGCGCTTTGCCGTCCGGAGCTGAGAGAGAAGGCAAGGACAATGATTGCCTCCTGCGGTACCCGAGTGCGGCATTATCAGGATGCCGCGTTTGAACAGGTCTACGAGCCGTCGGTCTTTTCCGGCGATGCCGGATATCTCTATCTGCGTCTCCGTACGGCGTATCCGGAGAAGGCACGGTGTCTGCTTTCCGCAGAGCTGCAGGCGGACACATAACTGTATTCAGATCAGACAGCCGGAAAGGGCATGACATCTGTCGATGAGATGTCATGCCCTTTCCTTTAGAACAATTATGATTCTTTACAGTTCGTTGAAGATCTGAACGCCTTTATTCGTGATATACCGGTAAAGGAGTGCTGAAAGCACTGTCAGGAGCACTGCGATGATCAGCAGATAGACGGCGGGATCCAGAACTCCCGCTATAAGGAAATACAGGACTCCCAGAATGATCGAAACAAGCCAGCCTCCGAACAGGGTGATCGACACGGGCATGCTCTGCTTGATGACCACGGTCTCCGAGGTCCAGTCAAAACGCGGATGCCTTAGGTTGAGCGCAAGACCGGCGGTATCGGTAAACGCAATGTATGCAAGGATCGAAAGAATCATGGCGGCAGCGGCAAAAATGCTGATTTTTGTGACGATGCAGAAGACCGCCGCGGCAATGAGCCCGGGAACCGCACAGAGTTCAAAATGCATTCTGAGTTTCGCATTCAGCACCTTTTTCGGATCGACCGGAAGCGATCTTAAGATCCAGAGATATTTGCCTTCCAGAGAGACAGAAGGCGCTGAAAAGGCTGCAGTCGACAGGATGAAGCTGATCGCGATGAAGCCTGCCACCGGGAAGAAGGAAAGAAATCCGGGGGTCTCAGCGCTGATCTGCGAAAGAAGCACGTCCATATCATTTTTTTTGATGATCAGGGCAGCGGCCAGGACGAGCGCCAGAATAAGGCCGAGGCCGGGGTTCATCATATAGGCGGGACTGGAAAGGAAATGCTTGTATTCTCTGCGGATCAGTGCCTTTTCGGGGCGGCTTGCTTCGATGACGGCTTTCTGCGTGCTCTTTTTTGCGGCGGAGCCGCTTCTTGTCACGATGCGCGTGAAGTTGCTTGAAACAACCGCACAGACAAGGACGAACAGAAGAAGCGCGATCGCGGCAAAGCCGAGGAAGGGAAGGATCCTGCCTGTACAGCCTTCGCCCATAAGGGAAAGCGGAAGAAGATATTTCCGGAAGCCTGCCTCAACGGATTCAGCCTTTCCGGCTGCATCCTCCAGCCACTTATTCAGTTTGAAATAGCAGATATAGTAGATGCCCAGGATCAGTGCAACAGAAAGCAGGGAGAAAACAGCCTTACTGCGGATCTTCGAGACAAGAAGCGCAATGAGAAATCCTAAAATGCAGGAGATCGAAAGCGCCAGAAAGCCGATCAGAAGCAGCGACAGAAATTGAAGGACAACGGACACGAAGGTAACGGGTGCAAAGATCCAGTATACGATCATGGCGGGCAGCATGACGCACGAGGAGAAGATCAGGCCCATCACATAGATGCTTGCCATTCGGACAAGAAGGATCATCCGCGGCGGGATGGGCATGGACAGGAGAAAGTCATTGTCCTTTGCCTGATACAGGACCGAGTAGGTCATAAAGATGCTTCCGATCACGTTTACGAGAAGTGCGATGACGCCGAGCATGGAGAAGTACAGGCCGTTGTGCCCGGTCTTCAGGTAGTTCTCCTGAAACAGCATGCTCATTCCGAAGAAGGAGGCTGCGAGCGCCAGATAGCAGAAGGCAAACAGGACGACCATGCCGATCGTCGCGCCTTTTGTGCGCCGTTCCCCTTTCTTTTTGCTCTGAAAACAGACGGAAGCAAATTCCAGGAGCTGTTTTTTGAACAGTGTTTTCAGCATGGTCAGCCCTCCAGTTCCAGGAAGACGGATTCGAGAGATTCATCACCCTTGACTTCTTCCATCGTGCCGCAGACGACAAGCTTTCCGCCTTTGATGATCGCGACCTTGTCGCAGAGCTTTTCCGCAACATCCAGGACGTGGGTGGAGAAGAAGATCGCACCGCCGTTTTCGCAGTGCTTCCTCATCAGGTTCTTGACGGTGAAGGCAGCCTTCGGATCGAGGCCGACAAAAGGCTCGTCTAAAAGGATCAGCTTCGGTTCGTGAATGAGTGCGCCGATCAGCGCAAGCTTCTGCTTCATGCCGTGTGAATAGGAGGAAACGGGCTCCTGCAGATTGTCTGCGATCTCCAGATCGGCGGCGTACCGGTTGATCAGCTCTTTTCTGCGTGCGGCCGGAACACCGAAGATGTCTGCCGTGAAATTCAGAAACTGCATACCGGTCATATATTCATAAATGTCCGGGTTGTCCGGAACGTATGCGATCTCTTTTTTGCAGGCCAGCGGATCTTTTTTGATCGATTTTCCGCAGACGAAGATATCGCCCTCATCAAAGCCGAGGATGCCGACGACGCTTTTCAGTGTCGTGGTCTTGCCGGCGCCGTTGTGTCCGATGAAGCCGTAGATCTCGCCCGGCAGAATGTGCAGGGACAGATCGTCGACGGCTGTTTTTTCTCCGTATTTCTTTGTCAGATGTTCGATTTTTAACATATTGTCCTCCCTTCCGGAATCGGGATCTCCGGATATCAGGCGCGGTGACGGGTCGTGCGGTTCACCGGCACAGTCTTTGAATGATTTAATTATATGATGTCAAGATCAAAAGCCGTTCCTACACGCACGCCTGCGTGCAAGTGGAGAAAAAGGCTTTTTGATCGCCCTACATGGAGCATGAAGTGGAGATCTATCTCCACAAGAATGCGGAATGTAGGCGCCAAGTGGGAATGCAAAGCATGGAACTTGGCGTGACATACCTTTTGACATCCATATCATTATACTGTACTTTCGTAAAAATTCCACAGCGGATTTGCAGGAATAGAATGACTTATTCCCGCATCCGGGAGGACTTTCACGGAGAAAACCTGTCAGATGCATGAAAAGCACAGAGAAAAATGGTTTTCATACGGCGGCAAATGAGTGGGAATAAAGTCAAAAACGCCGGAAAAGCCCGTAAATAAAGGATTTTTGAGTTCCGAAAAAGGCTTTTGGCAACGTTTTGGCAACATCTGAATTATTCTGAATATAAAAACTAAGAGCTAACTGATTTTTGAAGATCAGATAGCTTTTTTTTACGTTTATTTAGTTCGACAAACCGGAATCATCCGGGTTCACTCACAGTGATCCAAAATCGTTTAATCTGATATCCTTCAACTTCTATAGTCTTTTCATAAACTCCGTTATTTGCAAGAATCGTTTTCTCGCTTGCCTTGTTTTCGATATCGCAAGTAATAAGAAGTTTGTCTATTCCTAATTCCCGGGCCTTTTCGATATTAAGACGGAGCATTTCTTTTGCGTAACCTTTTCCCCGTTCAGAAGGTCGTACAGAGTATCCGCAATGACCACCCCATAGTCCTAAGATGGGATGATCGATATGATGCCTCAAATCGATAATACCGACGATCCGATTGTCGTTTTTTCTAACAGCAAGGTACGTATGTGAAGGCACTTTCGTACCAACTTGTTCGCAGGTAGCTTGCGATTTACGCAGGTAGTTTTGAGGAAATTCAGCGAAGAATGATGCGTATGCTTGATCCGAGATACCTTCACACCGTATCTATGACCGAGCTTTACGACACCGTTTACCGGAGCAGACCGCCACTTATTGACGGTTTGCTCTATCCCGGAACGTATCTGTTCGTCGGCGCTCCCAAGCTCGGCAAGAGCTTCTTGATGGCGCAGCTTGCCTATCATATCAGCACGGGGACACCGCTTTGGAATTATCCCGTCCGAAAAGGCACGGTGCTGTACCTTGCCCTTGAGGACGATTACAGCCGACTGCAAAAGCGTCTGTATCAGATGTTCGGAACGGAAAGCACGGAAAACCTTTACTTCTCTGTTTCGGCAAGTCAGCTCGGAAGCGGACTGGACGAGCAGTTACAGAACTTTGTACGTGAGCACCCCGATACGGAGCTTATCATCATCGACACGCTTCAAAAGGTGCGTGAGGTCGGCGGCGACAGTTACAGCTACGCCAACGATTATGACATCATCGCCCGGCTGAAACAGTTTGCCGACAACAGCGGTGTGTGTCTGATGCTCGTACACCACACCCGGAAGCAGAAGTCAGACGATCCCTATGATATGATTTCCGGCACCAACGGTCTGCTCGGTGCGGCGGACGGCGCTTTCCTGCTTCAAAAGGAAAAGCGCACGGCGAACGCCGCAACGCTGGATGTGTCCGGCAGAGATCAGCAGGATCAGCGGCTCTATCTCAATCGCAATCCCGAAAAGCTGATATGGGAGCTGGAACGGACGGAAGCAGAACTTTGGAAGCTCCCGCCCGAACCTCTTCTTGAGCTGGTAGCAAAACAGCTTACAGACGATGCTCCCGACTGGCAGGGTACACCGACGGAGCTGGTGTCCCTGCTCGGCGTGGATATGAAGCCCAACGCCTTGACGATGAAGCTGAATATCAACGCCAGCCGACTGCTGAATGAATACGGCATCCGCTATGAAAGCAGTCGGTGTCACGACGGGCGACGGATCACATTCCACCGTGAGCAGCCGACAGCGTGACGATGTGTGACG
>JAZUFC010000065.1:0-2120 GCA_045640465.1 Lachnospiraceae bacterium
TTATGACCTCTGCAAGGCCGTTCTCAACGTCGGTACGGACTTCGGGTGCGGTCAGCGTCAGACGGTTGTCGCAGTAAACGGGGCTCTTGATGCCGCTTGCCCAGGTAAAGGGTTCGTCAGGACGGAAAAATACCGCCTGAATCTTCAGAAGATCTTTTGCAATCAGTCTTTCAAGTTCCATTTTCTTCCTCCATTTCAAATCACTGCCTGTCAGCCGACGAACTCGCGCACACAGCGCTCGTATGCCGCCACAGGATCCTCTGCCGCCGTGATCGGACGTCCCACCACGATATAGTCGGAACCGATCTTTTTCGCTTCTTCAGGTGTCATGACACGCTTCTGGTCACCCTTGTCACCGTCCGCGAAACGGACGCCGGGCGTCACGGTCAGGAAATCAGACCCGCAGCTCTCATGCACTTTTCCGGCTTCCAGAGGTGAACAGACAACGCCGTCAAGCCCGGCCTTCTTTGCATTCATCGCATAATGCATGACCACATCCGCGATCGGCTTTTCGATGAGAAGGTCCTTTTCAAGCGCCTCCTGATCAGTCGATGTCAGCTGCGTCACTGCGATCAGAAGCGGACGCGTTCCGTCTTCTCTCGTAAGGCCCTTTACGGCTGCCTCCATCATGGCAGCGGTGCCGCCCGCATGCAGATTGCAGATATCCACATCCAGATTCGAAAGCACCTTCATAGCCTTCATGACCGTATTCGGAATGTCATGAAGCTTCAGATCCAGAAAGATCCGGTGACCTCTTTTTTTGATCTCTTTTACGATCGACGGGCCTTCTGCATAAAACAGCTCCATGCCGATCTTCACAAAAGGCTTTCTGCCCTGAAACCTGTCCAGAAAACGATAGGTCTCCTCAGCGCTTGCAAAATCGCAGGCTACGATCACATCTTTTCCCATATTCCTTTACCTCCCGCAAAGTTCTGAAAGCTTTTCGATCCCGTAACGGTCCATCACGGACGGAAGATCTTCAATGATCTTCTTACATACAAAGGGATCCTTTAAGTTCGCGGCACCGACTTCCACACAGGAAGCGCCCGCCATCATCATTTCCAGTACATCTTCCGCCTTCTCTACGCCGCCCATGCCGATGACAGGCACGGAGACCGCATGAGAGACCTGATACACCATCCGGAGCGCGACCGGAAAGATCGCGGGACCGGAAAAACCGCCCATGACATTTGCGATCACGGGCTTTCTGGTTCTCAGATCGATCCGCATGCCGAGAAGCGTATTGATCAGGCTGATGCCGTCCGCGCCGCCTTCTTCACAGGCACACGCAATGGCCGTAATATCCGTGACATTCGGAGAAAGCTTCATGATGACCGGCTTTTTTACCGCCTTTTTCACTGCGTTCGTCACTTCATACGCAGCTTTCGGATCCGTTCCGAAGGCCATGCCGCCGCCGTGCACGTTCGGACAGGAGATATTGACTTCAAGCCATCCGACCTGCTCCTCCCGATCGAGCTTTTCGCAGGTATACACATAATCCTCCACGGAAAAGCCGGAGACGTTTGCCATGACCGGCTTATGAAAGATTCTTTTCAGCTGCGGAAGTTCTTCTTCTATGACCTTCTCAACACCCGGATTCTGAAGTCCCACCGCATTGATCATGCCGGCGGTACACTCCGCGATCCTGGGCGTTTCGTTTCCGAAGCGCGGATCCTTTGTGGTCCCCTTGAACGAAAAAGTTCCGAGTATATCGATATCATAAAGCTGCGCAAATTCCGCGCCGTATCCGAAGGTACCCGACGCGGGGATCACCGGATTGTCGAGAGTGATGCCGAGGAGGTCTACCTTCAGTCTGTCGTCTGTCACCATAAGATCTCCTCCTTCACAAGTACCGGGCCGTCCTTGCAGATCCGTTTGAAGCCTGTTACCGTTCTGCAGGAGCAGCCCATGCACGCGCCGAAGCCGCAGCCCATCCGCTCTTCAAAGCTGAACTGGCCGGAGGTCACGGTCTTTTGGTAGACGCTTTTCAGCATCGGCTCCGGACCGCAGGTATAAAAATAGTCATATTCTTCGGGAAGCGCATCCGTCACGAACCCATTCGTGCCGTATGAACCGTCCGCAGTCGTAACGGTCACAATACATCCGAGAGCGCGGAATTC
>JAZUFC010000066.1:0-9948 GCA_045640465.1 Lachnospiraceae bacterium
TGTATCATTGAAAAAGTGCTGCAGCAGCCTGAAAGACCGTATTCTTTCTACGGTACGCCGTATTCGGATTCCGTTGATCCGGAAGTGATCCGAAGCGAAGCCGCTTACATCCTGAAGATCGAGGTTCAGGGTGCTATGAACCCGAAAAGCGGAAACGGAACGGAAACGTATTACTGTCATGTCACGGATGTCATAAAAGGCGACCGTGAATTCATTGAAGCAAACGGAGGCACGGTCTATATCACCTTTTTTGCCGGAACCGTTACTGAAGGAGAGGAGTATTGTGTGCTCCTCAATCAGGCAGACGAAGGATCTCTAATATTCACCATGGCGGCGAAAACAAACTGCGTGCTTCCGGGTGATGCATACTGATACCATACCGCTCCGTTCGCTTGAACTTTCGGATGTTTGGCAGGTCAGTAAGGCATTCATTCTTTTGCGTGAGCAAGCTTAAGTCAGGCACTCGACCTTTTGACCCTGATAGTATCATCTCATTATATGCTGTCGGGATACGGAGACAGAACCGTATCCCGTTTTTTCTGTACAAGAATTCAGCAATATCTGAAAAGGAATTGCGTCAGCAGATCGTCTCAAACAAGCTGCGCGGCCAGCGGCATGACCGAGGTGAAGGCATAGGAAATATAAATTTCCTGCGTTCGCTATGTTGTCGACCCGGATAAGCTCTGTCTGTAGCGGGGAAATGGATGAAAATAACATAGGAAAAATGGATTATCTGAATTCTCTATGTTGTCAGCAAGGAAAAGTTCTGTCTGTAGCGGGGAAATGGATAGAAACAACATAGGAAAAACGGATTATCTGAAGTCTCTATGTTGTCAGCAAGGAAAAGTTCTGTCTGCAGCGGGGAAATGGATAAAAACAACATAGGAAAAACGGATCATCTGAAGTCTCTATGTTGTCGACCCGGAAAAGCTCTGTCTGCGACGGAATAATGGATGAAAATAACATAGGAAAAACGGATCATCTGAAAATTCTATGTTTTCCGACCCGGAAGGATCTGACTGCAGCGTTGATGTATGATGTATGGGATGATTGAGGGCATTTGCCGGCTGTATTCAGAAAGAACAGCCGCAGGAAAGACTTGCAGGAATGTCCTGACAAGCAATAACAAAGGGGGCAAATAGATCGGCGAGAGAAGGTAACAAGAGACTTGAAAAAGGCCGCAGCAAGATACAGAAGGATTGCAGAAGGAAGCAAAAGAATAGCAAAGTGATAGCAAACAGACCTGCGCACGGAGGCTTTCTTTTGACATTCAACCTCTTCTGTGATAATATAGAATATCCATAATTATGTTGGGGGATTATGTGCTGATGGATCTTGAATTCTTCCGGAATAAGAGAGTGCTTGTGACCGGTCATACCGGTTTTAAGGGAAGCTGGCTTTCCGAAATACTGCTGAAACACGGTGCGGTCCTGTGCGGATATTCTTTGGATCCGCCGACAGATCCTTCGCTTTTTGAAATATTGAAGCTGCACGAAAGAATGCAGGAGAATGATGTTCGCGGAGATATCCGCGACCTTGAAAAGCTCCTTCGGGTGTTTGCGGATTTTCAGCCGGAGATCGTGATCCATCTGGCAGCGCAGCCTATTGTGAAGATCTCCTACGAAAAACCTGTGGAGACTTATGAGACCAACGTGATGGGTACTGTGAATCTTATGGAATGTGTCCGGAGGACGCCTTCCGTGAAGTCCGTTCTGAACGTGACAACCGACAAGGTCTATGAAAACTTCGAGTGGGAGCGCGGTTATAAAGAAGATGACCGTCTCGACGGTTACGATCCTTATTCCAATTCCAAGTCCTGCTCAGAGCTCGTGACACATTCCTATAAAAAGTCGTTTTTAGATGAAACTGGTATAGCGGTATCCACTGCAAGAGCCGGAAACGTGATCGGCGGCGGCGATTTTGCATTTGCCCGGATCATTCCCGACTGTGTGCGCGCGGCGGAAAAAAAGGAAACGATCCTTGTCAGAAATCCGTATTCCACAAGACCCTATCAGCATGTGCTGGAGCCTCTGTTCATGTATCTGAGGATCGTGAAGGCGCAGTACGAGGATCCTTCGTTTGCGGGGTATTATAATGTCGGACCGGATGATGACAGCTGTCTTCAGACGGGACACATCGTGGATCTGTTCTGCAAGGCCTACGGAGAGGGACTTTCCTGGAAGGATATTTCCGAAAACGGCCCGCACGAAGCCGGATTTCTGAAGCTCGACAACAGTCTGATCAAAAAAGTCTTTGCTTACGAGCCTGTGTGGAAGGTGGAAACGGCAATCGAGAAATGCGCCGAATGGGCAAAGAGTACGGATAAGATCGTATGTACGGACCGGCAGATACTTGAATTTGAAAATGCATGTAAGGACCGGCAGTGACGGTATCCGTCCGGAAATAGAAGACGGACGGATGTATGGAAAGGACAGAGCATGTTTGAAAATATGACAGAAGAGGAAGCGAGAAAAGAGATCCTCTCAGCAGTCGGAGAATACTACCGGCAGTATAAAACGGAAAAACCTTATAAAGAGGGTGACCGCATCCCGTATGCGTCGCGTGTGTTTGACGAGCGGGAAATGACGAATCTCGTGGGTTCCTCGCTGGAGTTCTGGCTGACAGCCGGACGCTATACAAAGGAATTTGAAAAAAAGCTCGGCGAGTATCTGGGCGTTAAATATACATCCCTTGTAAATTCGGGGTCTTCCGCCAATCTTCTGGCGTTCATGGCACTCACATCGCCGCTTCTTAAAGACAGACAGGTAAAGCGCGGGGATGAAGTGATCACTGTTGCCGCAGGCTTCCCGACGACAGTCGCGCCGATCATGCAGTACGGCGCGGTGCCGGTCTTCGTGGACGTGACGCTTCCGTCAGCAAACATAGATGTATCTATGCTGGAAGAGGCGCTGTCCGGAAAAACAAAGGCGGTCATGATCGCGCATACACTCGGAAATCCTTTCTCTTTGAAGGAAGTGAAGGCTTTCTGCGACCGCCACGGCCTGTGGCTTGTAGAGGACAACTGTGACGCTTTGGGAAGCGAATATGAGATCGACGGAAAGATGCAGCTGACCGGTACCGTCGGTGATATCGGAACCTCCTCCTTCTATCCGCCTCATCACATGACGATGGGAGAGGGCGGTGCGGTCTACACGAACGATCCGCTTCTTCACAGGATCGTCCGGTCGCTCAGAGACTGGGGAAGAGACTGCGTCTGTGCACCCGGACAGGATAATTTCTGCGGTCACCGTTTCGACGGACAGTATGGTCTGCTTCCGAAGGGCTATGACCACAAGTATGTATATTCGCATCTTGGCTACAATCTGAAGGCAACGGATATGCAGGCTGCGATCGGCTGTGCACAGCTTGACAAATTCCCGTCTTTTGTACAGGCGAGAAGACATAATTATGCGTATCTGTATGAAAAGGTGAAGGATCTGTCCGATTATCTGATCCTGCCAGAGAAGGAGGAAAATTCCGATCCTTCCTGGTTCGGCTTTTTAATGACCTGCAAAGAAGGATGTGACCGTACGCATGTCGTTCCGTATCTGGAGTCAAAGGGCGTGCAGACCAGAATGCTGTTTGCCGGAAATCTTCTGCGTCACCCCTGTTTCGATCAGTACCGGGATACGGATGCATACCGCGTGATCGGAGATCTGCACGTGACGGATCTCATTATGGAGAACAGCTTCTGGCTCGGTCTGTATCCGGGCATGACGGATGCAAAGCTTGATTATATGGCAAAAATGCTTAAAGAGGCTGTAAAGGCCTGAGAAAAAGGCAAAAAAAGTCCGGGAGCCTGAATGAAAGCAGATAAATGGCTTTCGGACCCTGTTAAAGGAGCAATATGAAAAAGATTAGTGTGGTGATCCCCTGCTATAACGAAGAAGAAAATGTGGAGGCTATGACAGCGGCTGTTACGAAGGAGTTTTCAGAACAGCTTCCTTCCTACGACTATGAGATCATCTTTATCGATAACCATTCGAAGGACCGTACAAGAGAGCTTCTGACGAAACTCGTTTCAGGCGATCCGCATGTAAAGGCGATCTTCAATGTCAAGAATTTCGGTCAGTTCAATTCACCTTATTACGGTCTGACACAGGCGACAGGGGATGCGGCGATCCTGATGGCCGCCGATTTTCAGGAACCGGTCGAAATGATCCGTGAGTTTGTGAAGGGCTGGGAGGAAGGCTATCTGATCGTTGCGGGCATCAAGACGAGCTCGCAGGAAAAGAAGCTTGTTTATGCGGCAAGGTCTCTTTACTACAAGACGATCCGCAAATTCTCAGATGTGGACCAGATCGAGCATTTCACGGGCTTCGGCCTTTATGACAGGTCTTTTGTCCGCGTGCTCCGGAATCTGGACGATTCCATCCCCTTCCTTCGCGGCATTGTCGCGGAGCTCGGGCCGGATGTGAAGCAGATCCCGTATGAGCAGCAGCTTCGAAGAGCCGGAAAGACTTCCAATAATTTCTACCGTCTGTATGACGGCGCGATGTTAAGCTTCACCTCATATACAAAGGTCCCCTTGCGGATCGCAACGTTCACCGGCGTGATCGGTGCAGGCTTAAGCGTGGTGGTCGCGCTGGTCTATCTGATCCTGAAGCTTGCAAACTGGTATGATTTCAATGCAGGCATGGCACCTCTGATCGTGCTGGTGGCATTTTTAGGAAGCCTGCAGATCCTGTTTACGGGACTGATCGGCGAATATATTCTGTCCATCAATTCAAGAGTCATGCACCGGCCGATCGTGATCGAGGAAAAAAGGATCGGCATCTGGGATGAGGAGGAAAAAGAGTGATGCAGTCAGTTTCGGAGTGGCTTGCGGATACCCTGACTGCCCGCGGGATCCGTACCAATTTCACCGTGCCCGGCGGCGGAGCCATGTATATGAATGTGGCTTTCGGTCATCATCCGGACATGGAGAATATTTTTGTCCAGCATGAGCAGGCGGCGGCGATCGCGGCGGAAGGTTACTGGCGCGTACATAATGAACTTCCCCTTGTCTGCTGCACGACAGGCCCCGGCGGAACGAATACGCTGACCGGTGTTCTCGGCGCATGGCTGGATTCGATCCCGATGCTTGTGATCTCCGGTCAGGTACGGTTTGACTGTACCGCGCGGTATGAGGGTCTTCCCGTGCGTGCCGTGGGCGATCAGGAGTTTGATATTACAAAGACAGTCTCGTCCATGACCAAATATGCGGTCATGGTGACAGAGCCTGAAAAGATCCGTTATCATCTGGAAAAGGCACTCTTTCTTGCAGAGCACGGAAGACCGGGTCCCGTATGGCTCGATATTCCGCAGAATGTGCAGCGTGCACTGATCGATCCGGAGACGATTCCCGGCTTCGCCCCTTCGGAATGTGCAGAAGAGGTCCCCGCACCGCTCACGGATGAGATCCTTCTTTCCGTTATCGAAAAGATCCGCAGTGCAAAACGTCCCGTCTTCAATGCGGGAAACGGCATCCGCATCGCGGGTGCAGCGGATATCTTCCGGAAGACGGTGTCCTTATTGAAAATACCGGTCGTGACCGGCTGGGATTCGATCGATCTGATCCCGGACGATGATCCGTATTATACCGGAAGAGCCGGACTGATGGGCGACAGGGCAGGCAATTTTGCCGTTCAGAATGCAGATCTTCTTTTATCTGTCGGAAGCCGCTTAAGCATCCGTCAGGTAGGCTACAATAAAAACAGCTGGGCGAGGGAAGCCTTTGTCATCATGGTGGATATTGATGAAGCCGAGATGAAAAAGCATACGATCCACGTCGAGCTTCCGCTTCGCGCCGATGCGAAGGTGTTTCTTAAAAGCCTGAACCGGCTGATCCCGGAAGGGCTTCCGGAAAAGACAGACTGGGTCAGTATGACACAGGACTGGAAGAGAAGATATCCGGTCGTTCTTCCGAAGCACTATGAAGAAAAAGAATATGCAAACGTCTACTGTCTGATCGGCGAGCTTTCAAAGAAGCTTCCGGAGGGACAGGTGACGGTCACCGGAAACGGCTCCGCCTGCGTGGTCGGCAGTCATGCCTTCCGGATCAAAAACGGCTCGCGGTTTCTGATCAACAGCGGTGCGGCTTCGATGGGCTATGACCTGCCTGCTGCAGTCGGTGCCTGTCTTGCAAACGGGCGGAAAAAGACAGTCTGTCTGTCCGGAGACGGCAGTATCCAGATGAATCTGCAGGAACTTCAGACGATCGTATTCCATAAGCTTCCGATCCCTGTCTTTGTGATCAACAATCAGGGTTATCATTCGATGCGTCAGACGCAGCACAATCTGTTCCCGGAGTACAAAACGGTGGGTGTCGGACCGGAGAGCAGAGATCTGAGCTTCCCGGACATGGAAAAGATCGCTTATGCTTACGGGATCCCGTATTATGCGATCCGTAAAAACAGTGAAACGGATCCGGTTCTTCAGCAGGTACTTTCGGAAGAAGGACCGGTACTGTGCGAGATCTTTGTCGATACGGAGCAGGTCTTTGAGCCGAAGTCCGCAACGAAAAAGCTTCCGGACGGAAGACTCGTAAGCCCGCCTCTGGAGGATCTTGCGCCTTTCCTTCCGAGAGAGGAACTGGAACAGATCATGCAGATCCCGCTCTGGCCGGAGGAATAAGAAAGGAAACAGGATGGTACAGACTGAAGTAAAATTAAAAAGCGTACTGATCACCGGTCCTACGGGAACGGTCGGCGTATCGCTGATCAATGAACTTCTGTCGCACGGGATCCGTGTGACGGCAGTCGTCCGTCCTGCATCACGGAATCGTTCTGCGCTGCCGGTCTCTGAAGATCTGCAGGTCGTTGAAAAAGATCTGACGGAACTCTTATCACTGAAGGAGGACCTGAAAGGTCCGTACGATGCCTTTTTTCATCTCGGCTGGCAGGGAACGTACGGTGACGAGCGTAACGACAGAGAACTGCAGCATCAGAACATCGGGATCACGCTGGAAGCGGTAAGGCTCGCAGAAGCGCTTTCCTGCAGATGCTTTGTCTTTGCGGGAACGCAGAGTGAATACGGACACTCGGATGAGGTTCTTGGACCCGACACGCCCTGCACGCCGGTCACCGAATACGGAAAGGCAAAATACGAAGCGGGTCTGAAGAGCCTGAAGCTTTGCAGAGAACTCGGGATCCGTCATATCAGATGCCGGATCTTCAGCATGTACGGCCCGGGTGATAAACCCTATACGATGGTGATGAGCACGGTCTTAAAGCTTCTTAAGCATGAACGGGCGGCATTCACAAAGGGCGATCAGATCTGGGATTATATCTACAATAAGGACGCTGCAAGAGCGATCTGTCTGGCAGCGGAAAGAGGACGGGACGGAGCGGTCTATCCGATCGCAAGCGGACAGTCCCGAACGCTCAGGTCCTTTATCGAAACGATCGGGAAGGTCGTATCGCCCGATGATCCCTTGTATTTCGGGGAGATCCTCTATTATCCGAATCAGGTCATGCGCATGGAGGCGGACATTTCTGCGCTTCGGCGTGATACCGGTTTTCAGGTACTCTACAGTTTTGAAGACGGGATCCGCGAAACAAAAGAATGGGCGGAGAAGCATTATCTTTAAGGAGATGAAAACGTGAAAAAGGAAAAGAAGCTGACGCTTATAAACAGGATCAAAGGGCTTTTCGAAAAACCTGTCTGCTGGTATGACTGGGTGATCTTTCTGCTTCTTGCGCTGTTTGCCTTTCTGTCGTTCCAGATGAGGGACCTTCTGCATACATCGGGCTGTTCATACGGCTATCTGACAGGACATTTCAGAGATTTCTACGATTATCTGGCTGTCTGCGGCATTGATGAGGCAGGAGAGCCGGGGCTTCATGCCTCTTATCTTCCGACAGTCTATCTGCTGTTTGCCGTCTGGAACCTGCCGATGCGGATCTTAAAGATCGTGACGGTCCCCACGGCAGTGCTGTCCATCACAGCCGTCATGTGGGCGAAGATCCTCCCGTGTCTTTTCTATTTCGCAGGTGCGTATCTTCTGTACCGGATCGCGGCAGTTTCGGGCTTTTCGGCACATAAGGGAAAGCTTCTTGTTTATGCTTATCTTTCCATGCCGGTCGCATTTTACGGTCAGTTCGTTCTGGGACAGTACGAGAGCATCATGGTATTCTTTATTCTGGCGGGTTTCTACTGCTGGCTCAGAAAAAAGAATATCGCATTCACGGTATGGTTTTCGCTTGCGGTCACGATGAAATACACCGCGCTGATCTTCTTTATTCCGCTGGTCCTTCTCAGGGAAAAGCGGATCTTCCGCATCCTTTTCTATGTGGCGGGAGCGATGGCACTGACGGCGCTGGAGATCCTTTTCTATCATCACAGCCCCGCGTTTCTGTCTTACGCGTTCGGCGTCGGCTCCTCAGGTGACAATCCGACAGGCTACATTACGAATGCCGCGTATTTTACCGGTTATGATCTCGGCGGCAATCTGAAGTATGTCGTTTATCTGGCATTCCTCGCATTTGCCTTTGTGTGCGCGTATGCCTATTTTCTGGACAGAAAAGAGGGCTACATCGAAACACAGTACGGTGTATATCTGATCTGTCTTTCGGCAGCGTCCTTCTTCTGCTTTTCCAAGTGGCATCCGCAGTGGCTCATGATGGCAGTCCCCTTCTGGACGCTTTCTGCATTCATGCATAAAAACACGAAGATCTTCATGGCGGTCGATCTTCTGTTCATGGTGCTGTTTTCCATGTTTGTGACCTGCCAGTTCGCATCGGTCTGCGACGAGATCATGCTGAGCCGGGGCATCTTCAAATTCATTCTTCCCGGCGGTCAGATCTCCCAGTACGCAAAAATGTCCGATTATCTCGGAAAGCTGGATATGTCCATGGAGCTTTCGCTTATAACGGCCATCATCGGCGTTTACGGCATCTTCAAGCATCCGTCATTCTTAAGCCCGGAACCGGACAGAAGTGCAGACGGTTCAATGGGATGGATCCGTGCAAGATTCATTCTCGGCATGATGTGCATTTTTATTCCGGCGCTTCTGTGCGTGTTCCATTCGGTAAAGACACACGAGACCTCTTATGACGAGAGACGCCGCGGTGTGTTTGCGCAGATGGAAAACGGTGACGAGTATGTGCAGGAATTCACTCCGGCCGCGGAATCGATCGATAAACTGCAGTTTCCCGTATCCCGCGGAACATCATTTACGGAAGGAAGCATGCGGATCCGGATCCTGGACGGCGAGGCGGTGATCTATGAGGACCGTTTCAATGTCGGAAACTGGACGGAGGGACAGGTGGTCAGCATCGTGCCGGAAGTCTGTCTCCCTGCGGGAAAGCCATGTGCGGTCTCTTTTATCTTTGAAACATCGGAAAAGGACTCCACATTCAGTCTGCTGGGCTTTGAAACAGATGAGGAAAGTCCTGCGAAAAAGAACGGCGAGACCCTTCCGTATCATCTGGATATGACGATCTATCAGTAAGGACAGCTATGGATAAAACAGAACTGATCTGCCCCTGCCATTTCGGCCTGGAGGCAGTATTGAAAAGAGAAGTGCAGGATCTCGGATATGAGATCAGCGCGGTGGAAGACGGAAAGGTACGGTTTCTGACGGATCCTTCCGGTATTGCAAGAAGCAACCTGTTTCTGCGTACGGCAGAGCGCGTCATGATCGTGACGGGTGAATTCAAAGCAGTCACGTACGATGAGCTTTTTGAAAAGACGAAGGCTGTCGAATGGGAAAAATGGATCCCGGCGGACGGGCGCGTCTGGGTTACCAAGGCCAATTCTGTCAGAAGTGCATTGTTTTCCCCCTCGGATATTCAGTCGATCATGAAAAAGGCTATCGTGGAGCGGCTGAAGAAAGCATATCACACGGACGTGATCCCGGAGACCGGCAGGGAGTTTCCGCTTCGGGTCTCCATCCTGAAGGATCTTGTGACGATCGGCCTGGACACTTCCGGTGTTTCGCTTCATAAAAGAGGCTACCGGACGGAT
>JAZUFC010000067.1:0-10825 GCA_045640465.1 Lachnospiraceae bacterium
CATCATACAGACCCTTTCGTATTTTTTCTGGACAATTAAATACTAAGCTATTTCTGTATGATTGGGAAGAGGTTTCGGCCTCTTCCTGTTTTTTTGCCAACTATTATTTTACTCTAAGAACCGCATGTCACCGTTCTCAGCCGTCAATTTCAATATACACAAAATTATGACATCTGTGTGAATGGATCTGTTATCCGAAAAAAAAACTGCTGTCCGCTAAAGAGACAGCAGGTAAAGATCGTTCACAGTTTCATCAGTTCATCGAGGAAGTATCCTCCGGACACAGCCATATATCCCCCGCCGTCCCGGACAACGATCCGGACAAAGTACTTTTCCGGCGCCTGCACCTTTTCAGCCGTCTCGAAAAGAGGTGAAAGGTCGAAGGCCGCATGACTGACCGTCATGCCGCTTTCATGCACTGCCCGGCCGCGGAAGCGGACGTTCGAAGCCAGAATGATCTCTTTTGCGGCAGAGGACGAGACCTCCAGCATTCTGTTTTCCGGGTCGAAGGTGATATCGCCGATCTGCGGCCCGTTCGATGCATAGCACTTCTTTTCCTTCAGTCCGGAAAAGATGCTGTCATAATCCAGGCTGTCCGCATAGACATAGGTAGCCGAACCGGCAAGATCAATGAAACGGTGCATGTCATCGGAACCGGCCGGTGCCGGACGTTTTCCCAGTGTCAGGAAATCCTGATAGACGTGATCACCGAAGTCCGAATGGTATCCTTCATTCACGCAGTTTGTATTGAAGACCTCCACAAAATCCGCATTTTCGATGTCCCGGTAGTCCTCATAGGTCTGAAGAGACCAGCCCGGATGACAGTAGCATACAAGAAAACCCTTCCGGTGCGCATCCGCAATGATATTGTTCACACACTCCGTGTTATAGGTCCGGATGCAGTTTCCTTTATAGTAAGGCTGGATGTACGGTCTGGCTTCCTCAAAAACATAGTCCGGATCAGGCCACGGATAATCGGTACAGTTCTGTGAAGGAGCCAGAAGCACCAGATGATAAGTCTTTCTCAGCATACCGACCGGCTGATCTTCGTTGACATAGTATTCCGTTCCGGTGATCGGCAGGAACGTATCATCTCGAAGCTCCGGATGCGGAATGATCACATCGTGATCCGTAAATGCAACCGCTTCATACCCCTGTGCCTTGTAGGCTTTCTTCGTCTCCTCCGGTGTCAGATCTCCGTCAGAACACGTGGTATGTGTATGCAGATTTGCCTTGTAAAATCTCCCTGTATCTCCGAACAGACTCTTTTTCATGCTGCTCCCTCCTTTTCCTTTTTCGCTGTCAGATAGTTATAGGTAATGATTGATACCAGTACGACCGCTGCGCCGATAAAGGAAAGCGGCGTCAGCAGCTCGTGATAGAAGATCGCGACCAGGATCGGATTCAGCACCGGCTCGATACCGGAGATCAGACTCGCGGTCACCGCCGATGTTTCCTTGATGCCTGCCGCAAACAGAATGTGGCCGAGTGCCTGCTGCAGCAGTCCGAGCGCCAGAATGGCCGCCCACACGCCGGGAGCCGCAGCTGCAAAATCCGTTTTGCAAAGTGCGGGAAGTCCCATCAGAATGGCCAGCACGTATGACAGAACGATGGCTGTGAACGGTTCCGAATCCTCTCTGCTGTTGAACACAAAAAAGCAGGCATAGGTGATGCCGGAAAGAAGCGCAAGCAGATTTCCGGTCATGTTGCCGGCTGACAGCGAGTCGATGAAAAAGAAGACGATCCCGGCAAATACCAGAATGCAGGTAATGATCTCCAGCTTTGACGGACGTTTTTTGAAGAAAAACATCATGATCAGGATCACGAATACCGGCATGGAAAACTGCAGAACGATCGTGTTGCCCGCCGTGGTCAGCTTGTTCGCAAGCGCATAAAGTGTATTGGTCAGACTGATCGAAAAAGCGGTGATCAGCACGTTTTTATTGATCACAAACCGGTGCTTCCGGATCAGCAGATAAGAAAGGATGGCGGTACCCGCGATCAGCGAACGTGCGCTGCTGATGGCCATGGCATCCCACGGAATGATCTTGAAAAGAAGGCCGCCTGTCGCAAAAAGCACAGCGGACAGAAATACAAACAAGACTGATCTTTTCATAACTCAACCCTTTCTGAAACGTTCCCATTTTCCGGAAACCAGCAGGCAGAA
Organism: Lachnospiraceae bacterium; assembly: GCA_045640465.1. Taxonomy (GTDB): domain Bacteria; phylum Bacillota; class Clostridia; order Lachnospirales; family Lachnospiraceae; genus UBA1267. Next base: position 2,168 of record JAZUFC010000067.1, read on the forward strand.
CAATACGCCCGCAAAAGCCGCTGCGGCCCAGACCGGCATGACCGCATTCCAGCCCTTCACCTCCGCGATCTTCGCAAACCCGAACGTGGAAAGCGCGCTTCCGACGTAGGTACAGGCATTCAGAAGTCCCGATACAAAGGATACTTTTCCGGCTTTCTGAAAATAGGGCGAAAGCATTCCCGTTAAAATAATGTTGACGCCGTGCATGGAGCCGGTGATCAGAACAGACATCAGGACGGAAAGCGCCGGGCTCGACGCCGGCAGAAACAGAAGTATCACCGAACCGAGAAGCGCCGGAAGGAACCAGACCAGACTGCAGACCATTTCGTTCGGGATCAGCTTCCGGTTCGTCGCAGCCGAAGCCTCCATGCAGAGCATGCCGAAAAGCGGCATGAGTGCGCCTGTGAGGATCGACGAGGTGCTCTTCAGATGATAGGTCTCGGAAATATAAGTCGGCATCCATGTCGTGACGCCGTCCCGAAGGATCCCCTGCATGACGATCGCCGGAAGGATCAGAAGAAGGAGTACGAGCTCCGAAGTCTTCAGTCCGGTACGGCTGCTGTCTGCCGGCTTTTCCTTTTCAGACAGACCCGATACCGTCTTTACCGGTCCGCTCCCGTCTTTCAGGGTCTTCCGTATTCCCTTCATCCAGAAGAACGCATACAGAAGCGCCGCTGCTCCGCAGAAAACAAACAGGCTCTTCCATCCGGAAAGCCGGATGAAAAGAGGTGCTGTCAGATAGATCGCGACGGTCGCGAGGGATGATCCCCAGCCGACACGGACGCAGGCTGTCCGGTATTCATCCTGAGGCAGATTTCCGGACAGGAGCTTCACCATCGGCGGCCACATCAGCGCCTGTGCAAAACCGTTGATCCCCCACAGGATCCGCACCTCTTCCGGTCTTACCAGTACCGGTACCAGAAGATTCATAGCTGAAGTCAGAAGAAGTCCCGAAAAGATCAGCTTTTCCGGCCGGATCCGGTCGCCCAGATAGCCGTTGATAAGCTGCCCCGCGCCGTAAGTGATAAAGCTCACCGTCACCGCTACAGAGACCGCGGATTTGCTGAAGCCCTCCGCGTTTACGATCTCCGTGATCACGGCTCCGTAATTGATCCTCGTCAGATAACTGATAAAGTATGTAAAAAAGCAAAGCCGCGCCAGACTGCGGCCTCTTTGTCCGTTCTGCATAAAAAAACTCCCGAAGATAAAGGCTTTCAGAAGCCCTTGTCTTCGGGACATTATAGTCTATTTCTTTGAAAACAACAAGGCGTTTTCAGAACATCATCAGCCGGAGATCGATACGCTTCCGAACTTCACGGACGGCGCGCCGATTCCGCGGTAGTTCAGCTTCAGATCGGAGCCGACCGCTTCCACATCATTCATCATCTTCACAAAATTGCCGGCCATGATGATGAGCGTGACGGGTTTTACGATCTTTCCGTCTTCGATATAGAAACCGCAGGTCTTCAGGCTCATATCGCCGGAGATCGCGTTGAGGCCTGCATGCAGACCGTCAAAGCTTGTGAGAAGCAGTCCCTTGTCAACGGATGCGATCAGTTCCTCTTTGGAAAGCGTTCCCGCTTCGATGAACAGGTTGCAGCCGGAAACGGAGCCTCCGAACGCATTGCCGGTGGATTCCGTATCAAAAGCCTTTGCGGTCTTCAGATCGTGAAGCATGGTCGTGAACACACCGCGGTCCACAACAGTCTTATTCCTGCAGGCAACACCCTCTTCATCAAAGGGCTGACGGACGACTGCGTCCTCCTTGAGAGGCATATCATAGATCGTGATCTTGTCGGAGAAGATCTGCTGACCGAGCTTGCCCTGGATCGGAGAGACCTTCTTCAGGTGCGTCTCGCCGCCGAACATGCCGCTGAAGGAAGAAAGCAGGGAGATCATCGCAGAGTTTTCGATGATGACCGGATACTCTCCAGTAGCGACCGGCTTCGCATCAAACATATCGACCGCCATGCGGATCGCTTTGTCGATCATGCCGTCCACATCAAAATCGCTGAAATTGTTCTTGAACTCCACTTCAAAACCGACCTGTGCCGCTTTTCCGTCGGAAGCCACGAGTTCCGCCTCCAGCACACAGTATTCATTCTTCTTCTGAATATCAAGGCCTTTGGAATTGATGATTCTGGTAAAGCTCGTCTCCTCTTCGTATTCAAGTGCCGGGATCTGCACGACGCGCGGTTCTTTTTCGCGGATCTTCTTTTCAACATCCGCAAGCAGCGCGATCTTCTTTGAAAGCGGAATATCGTGGAAATCCGAAACTCTTTCGTCAAGGACAGGATAAGAAGCACTGCCCTCAAAGATCTCAAACTGCTCATCGCCGGTCATGTGAGAAGCGCTGTCAAAGATCGCATCGATCACATCCTCTTCCGGCATGTTCATGTCTTCCAGTTCATAAACGGAACGCTTTCCGTTTACGATGCCGCTGACGGCAAGACCGGTAACATCACTGATCTCGTTCTTTTCCAGTTTTCCTTCAAAATAGTTCAGTGCCAGACCCTCGCTGCGGCTTTCGATGACCTGAAGGGCTTCTATTTTCTTTTCTTCAGCCAGGCTGAAAAGCTTTTCGATGCTGATCATTCGTTTCTCCCTCCTACTGTCATGTTCTGTACACGGATCGTCGGCTGACCGACGTCTGTGGGGATCGAGCCGCTCATGGAACCGCACATACCGTGTCCGGTAGACAGGTTATTCGCGATCATATCCACATTCAGAAGGACCTCCGAACCGCTGCCGACAAGCGTTGCGCCCTTGACGGGGCGGGTGATCTTACCGTTCTCGATCAGATAGCCTTCATTGACCACGAAATTGAACTCACCGGTTGCGGGCATGACGCTTCCGCCGCCCATGCTCTTTGCAAACAGACCGTATTCGGTACTTTCAATGATCTCATCAAAAGTGCTCGTGCCGTTTTCAAAGAATGTGTTCGTCATACGGGAGGTCGGCAGGAATTTATAGGACTGGCGGCGTCCGGAGCCGGTCGTCGGATGCTCCATGATGCTGCTGTTCCGGTAATCGACCAGATAGGACTTCAGAATACCGTTTTCGATCAGTACATTGCGCTGCGTCTTGCGGCCCTCGTCATCCACATTGAGGGAACCCCAGTAGTTTTTGAGCGTACCGTCATCGACTGCGGTCACGATGTCGCTCGCGATCTTCTGACCCAGCTTTCCGCAGAAGACGGAAACATTCTTGGCAACGGATGTAGCCTCCAGAGAATGGACGCAGGCCTCATGCAGGATAACGCCGCCGAAGCCGTTGTTGATGACGACGGTCATCTTTCCGCCCTTTATGTATTCCGCATGCAGCATCGTAACTGCCTGCTGTGCAGCCTCTCTGCCGATCTCACGGAAATCCACGTCCTCGAAAAGTTCATAGCCGGTGTTGCCGCCGACATCCTTGCGGCCGGACATCATGTCTTTGCCGTCGCTCGCGACACAGTTTGCCACGATACGGATGTTGGTACGGGTATCCTCCGCATACACACCGTCCGAGTTCACGACAAGGATCTGCTGACATTTGTCGATCGCTGTCGCAAGGACCTGAACGATCTCGGGACTGTAGGCGCTTCCGCCCTCGCAGCATTCCTTCAGATAACGGATCTTGGTCTCGATCGGAACAAGGACCGGATTCTGCTGATAAGAAATATTGGAGTCCTTTTCGACCTCGGTGAGTACGGCCGCTTCCTTCACGCGCTCATCCGAAAAAGCGCCTGCGAGCTTCTTTACCAGTTCGCCCGTCTTTTCGATATCGTTGGTATAGCCGTTGACGCACTCCGCGCCTTTGATGATACGGACTGCCGCTCCGTGAAGGTTCTCTCTGTCCGACACGGTCAGTTCTCCTGCGGTCATCTGATAGCTGTCCGAAACGGTGTCTTCAAAAAAGAGCTCCGCAAAATCCGCGCCGGTCGCAAGACCGTCATTCAGGATCGCCTGAAGCTCCTCTTTTGAATAAGGAATTTTCAACATCTTCCTGTTCCTCCTTTGCCTTATTTCATATAACTCCGGCGCTGCAAACATGCCGCCTGTTACATTATTATACTGAAATTATGATGCCGGGGTAAAACAGATACCCTCACCGCTTCGCGCGCTGCACTATCGCGGTGCTGTTACAAGTATAACACAGATATCCGCAGAAATGCACCTGTTTCTTTTGTGATGAAACCGGTCGTTCTGTCATCAGCATCGGAAATATCGTGATCCGGCCGTCTTCATCACGACCGTCATTTTTGCGTTTGCGGTGTTTCGGGTCTTCGGATCCCGGAAAGCTCGTTAACGATCGCAGCACCGAGGATCAGGACCGCACCGATAATGCCTGTAAACGTCAGCTTCTCTTTCAGGATCAGCGCGGAGGTCAGAATCGACAGAACCGGCTCCAGATAGCCGAGGATCGCGACCGATTCCACCGGTATCTCCGCCATACCTGCAAAATAAAAGATATAAGCGACGCCTGTATGCACGATGCCGAGGATCAGCACCAGAATGACCGACTGCAGGTCAGGCGAAAGCTTCGTTCCGTGATTCATGAACAGAACATACGGAAATACCACGACTGCAGACACAAAAAGCTGCACGATGGAGCGGTCGATGGAATCGATCTCATGCAGATTCCGGTTGCATAAAACGACTCCGACAAAACCTGCTGCCGCCGCCATGCCGAGCGCAATGCCCTTCCGGTTGAACGCGCCCGGATCTTCCGAAAGAACGCCTGATACCAGCACGATGCCGATCAGGGCAGCAAGCACGCAGAGGAGCTCACGTGTTCCGGGTTTCTGTCTGTTCCAGACCGCAAGAACGATCAGAACAATGATCGGCGCGGTATAATTCAGAAGACTGGCAATCGCGACCGTTGTCGTCCGGTATGCCGCAAAAAGAAAGATCCAGTTCAAGCCAAGGCATACGCCGGAAAGCAGCAGGATCTTCAGGTTCTTTCGGATCGCCCTGAAGTCGATCCGGTGTCCGCCGGCCTTTCCGATGATCAGGATCGTTGCCGTACCGATCAGTCCGCGGCAAAGCACCACGACCTCGGAAGGCAGGTTTACAAAATGAAGCAGCATGCCGATGGTTCCGTACAGTACCACAGCCGTAATATATTTCAGCTTAGAAGCCATCTTTTTTTCCTCGTGTTCTGCCGGAGCAGACGGTGATCTCTCCGGATCGTTCTTTCAAAAACGGACCTGACCAAAGCGGTCAGGGCCGTTTTCAGATCTTTCTGTTCTGTTTACTTCCAGTTTTCAAGACTAGCCGGAGCTATCACATCCACCAGTGTTGATGTGTATTCAAGCAGATAGAAGTTACCATCCGCGTTCAGTTTGGCCTGTGTGCGTCTCGGAGAATCGGCACCCGAAGTGACCAGCTTCACCAGATAGCAGTCTCCGCCGAGATCTTCCGGAGCATCCGGGATCTCAACCGTATACGGTTCATCCGGCGTATAGCTGTTTTCCGGTGCTGCACCCTTGAAGTAGGCTGCCGTCATATAAGGCTTTGCCTTGACCTGTTCCTCCAGGAAGGATGTTGAATAAGCTGTGAGCTTGTTATCGTCTGCCATCAGTACATTGATCATGTCACAGGCAGCCGCGGGATCTTCAAAAGCCCGGTGATAAGCAGCCAGATAGAAGGCGATCGTACGGTTCGGATCTGTCAGACCGTATTCGGCGACCAGCGCTTCCATATCTGCCTTTGTCTGCGGCAGTGTGTTGAATACGAAGGTGTGGCCCTCTTCCGGACTGTCACAGCTGAAAGCGGTTACAGGGTCAAAAGCCGCTGCCTGCTCGGGACCTTCCGTTCCCTGTTCGGGCTCTTCTCCGCCCTGTTCGGTTCCTTCCGTTCCCTGTTCGGGTTCTTCTCCGCCCTGCTCAGGACCGTCCGTTCCCTGTTCGGGAGCAGTTTCCTGCGCTGCTACGGTAATACGTCCTTCAGGTTCGGTATAACCGGTGATCTCGCCGTCCATGGAATCCAGATAAGAAAGAAGCACCTGATAATCCAGCATGAATGCATCTAAAACGACCGGATCATCCTTGAACATACTGTAACCGTCACCGCAGCCTAAGATCGTGTAATCTGCGGAAACCAGTGTATATTCGCCTTCCGGATCGATCGGCGTCCATTCGCCGTTTTCGTTCTCCACCTGAACATTGTAGACTCTTCTTGCGCCCGATACAGACTCAAACAGATCGTTTCTGTCCATGACTACGGTGCTTTCGATCGTCGGATCGATGGAATAGCGAAGACCGGAGACCTGCAGGAAGCCGCCGAACTCACCGACTGCTCCGTCCAGATCGGAAGTTTCCGCCTGCACATTCTTCGCACTCAGTTCCAGCGCATCCAGTATCTGCTGTCCGGTAACCTCTAACATAGTTGCGTAATTGCCGAAGGGGAACACACGGATCACATCCGCAAATGTGATGTCACCTTCCGGAATGCTGTCACGGATCGCGCCGCCGTTCACGATCGCGATATCCGCTCCGGAGATCGCACGGTATGCATCCGCACAGAAATCACCGATCGCAGTCTCACGGTTACGGACCATGCGGGCGCCGTTTTCATCATAGATCGAAAGCTCTGTATCAGAACTGCCGATGACTTCCGCAGTCTCTTCTTCAAAATTCTTTTTGATCAGTTCCACATAATCCTGCAGTTCCTGATCCTTCTGCTTCCAGGATGAGACCAGCGTAGTGGTGATCATGCCGCTTGCAGAGATCGTCAGCTGACCGATCGCATTCAGCTTTGTACCGGTAGAGGAAAGAATAACTTCCTCGCCGTCCTTGTTCAGTTCCACCTGCATAGGAATGGTGCTGTGCTCATGTGCATCCAGACAGACATCCGCGCCTGTGGTGTTTTCGATCAGCGCGACAGAACTGAACGCACCGAACTCATCCTCGGAATCCCCGAGATGTGTCAGAAGAACAACATAATCCGCGCCCTCATCGATACAGCCGTCGATCGCCGCCTGAACGGTCTCATAGAAAAGCTCGTCTGTCTCATGGGAGAAATCATAAACGAACTCATCCTCTTCCATAAAATAAGCAGGTGTGGACTGTGAAATGCTGAACGGTGTGGAAACGCCGACGAAACCGACCTTGGTATCACCGTATTCCATCACGGTATAATCACTCAGCTCATCGCAGAGGGATTCGGAAGCACTTCCCGTGTAATTCAGGTTGCAGCAGAGGTATTCTGCATTTGAGCCCTTCACGATGTCTCTCAGCTGCTGCATGCCGTAATCAAATTCGTGATTTCCGAGGATCGCAAGATCATAACCCGCTGCGTTCATCAGGTCCATCAGATATGTGCCCTTGGAGACTACACCGATCAGATCGCCCTGGATCGCATCGCCGCAATCCACCAGCGTCACATAATCCGTATAAGCCTCTACGCGCTTTTTATACGAAACCAGACCTGCGTAGCCGATATTTTCATCAATACCGCAGTGAACATCACTCGTATACAGGATCACGATATCCTGCGCGGGTTCCTGTTCTTCTGCGTCACCTTCACCTTCTGTTCCGGTGATGTCCTCGCCTTCCGTTCCGGTGATGTCTTCGCCTTCTGTTCCGGTGATGTCTTCACCTTCCGTTCCGGTGATCTCTTCACCGTCATCTCCCTCTTCTGTCCCGCTCTGTCCGCCGCCGTGTCCGCCGAAGCCGTGATCGCCAAGTGCAAACACGCTGCCGGCAACGGTACTCATGAGCATGATCAGCGCCAGGATGATCGCCAGTTTCTTCTTCATGAATTCTTTCCTCCGTTTTCTGATGTTTCAACTATTTTTCTGTATTTACCTGTGTTTCGTGTGAATAACAGCATTATACTCCATCGTTTTCCAAAAATCCAGCAGATTCAAGGCTTCTGCATCCAGAAACGTTTGTTGCCAAGCACCCCACAGTAAAGGGCGGCGAAAGCTTTTTAAGCTGCCCCGCCCTTCAGTATTTTATAACGATTGCTGATCACTCAGCCTTTTTCCTTTTTCCGTATACCATGATTCCTGCAAGTGCGCCGCCGCTGACAAGCAGGAGGGCAATCCACAGGAATATCCGGCTGTTGTCACCGGTCGGAGGATCGATCGGTACTTCAGATTCTTTTATAATAAAGCTCGTTGATACACTTCCGTCATTGGAAACGATCTCGATAGAATGTTTCCCCACACGCAGCGTTTCCAGATATGCAGGCGTAAGGGTGATCTTTGTGGAACCTTCCGCTGCATTGTAATTGGTTGCTGCAATCGTGTTTCCGTCTGCCTTGACACTGCTGAACTTTGCAAACGGAGCATCCGAGGTAATCAAAAGACCTGTGGTGCTGCCTTTTGTCCAGCTGCTGTCCGCTCCGAAAATAATGGTATATACAGGAGCAGGCGGCAGTGTGTTCTCTGTCCATCTGACATGGATTGTGGTGTCTGCGGTGATAACAGTATTGAAGTCAAATGCTGTATTGAACGCTGCATCTGCGTACCAGCCGCCGAACATCCAGCCATCTGCACTCGGTGCCGTTGGGGCAGATGCGGTTTTGCCGTACTCTACTGTCTGTTCCGCAATGGTGTTTCCGTGACCCTTCAGATCAAATCTGACTTTGTATTCTCGGATGATGCTTGTGTATTCTGCTTTATAAACTGCATCGCCGTCAACATCGTGTATCTCAGGTGTCCACTTTT
>JAZUFC010000068.1:0-2316 GCA_045640465.1 Lachnospiraceae bacterium
ACGTATAAAGGGTTTGTAATGTCCGCGGTAGCAGCAGGATGTCATTACGTCGTTCGTGAAATTGCAGCGGCCGTTTCCTGTAAGCGCGAGCTTCTTTCCGAGCTGTTCCTTTTTTTCGAGGACAGTCACCTGAAGTCCCCTGGATGCGGCACAGACGGCTGCCGCCATTCCGGAAGCGCCTCCGCCGACAATAACTACTTTTTTCTGCATGGATCACCTTCCGAGTAGATGAAAACGGTCCGCAAGTCTGATGATTCTGGTACCCATCGGTATGCGTTTCAGCTGACTTCTTGTAATGCAGCCGGTCAGAAGTATCAGAATGCCGTACACAATAACGCCTGCCGTAAAACAGAAAAGCACGATCAGAAGATTTCCCGTTCTTCCTGATACAAAACGGCTCAGTACAAAAGAGATCAGGAAGCAGACCAGCACCATGGCTGCAGACGATGCGACCGGAAGTGCTACGGTTCTTACAGGATCCGGCAGATATCCGGTGATCCGGTAGATGGATATCATATTCAGCACGGACATGATCAGGCCGAAACAGGAGTAGGCAATGATCACAGCGAATGCATCCAGCCTGAACACGATCAGCAGAAGGAGAAGCACCGGGATATGCGCCGCAAGTGCGATAAAGGCATGCATCACAGGTCTGTTCATGTGATTGATGCCCTGAAGGATCGCATTTGTGATCGTCGACAGCGAGAAGAAGATCACGGCCAGTCCGCCTGCGACCAGATACTTCTGCGCTTCATCGGCACTTCCGGGATACAGAAGCTTTGCAAGGTTTCCGCCGATCGCCATCATGCCGAAGGCACAGGGTATCGCAATGAGAAGCGTCACGCGGATGGCAAGAGACGCATTCTTCAGAACCTTCCGGCTGTTCTTTTCCGCATAGGCGGATGCGATCGAAGGCACCAGTGCAGAACCGATGCCGGATGCCAGCGAGACCGGAAGATGAATGAGCGTCAGAAATGCGTTTCCGTAGTCTCCCCAGGTCTTCATATAAGCATTTTCAGCTACACCTCTTCTGCTGAGGACATTCGTAAAGATAGCTTCATCGATCAGATCGATGCAGTTATACGAAGCTGTGGAAATAATAACGGGAACCGCCGTAAACAGAAGGATCTTTGAAAGATGAATATAGGAAAGATCTCCCCTTGTACGGTCGGATGCAATATTTTTTCTGAATGTCGGCCGGAACAGGAAAAACAGAACGATACAGAAGATCAGTGCAGCAAGCGCACCGGCTCCCGTGCCGATCGTTCCGCCGGATGCGCCCCATGCAGGTGCATAATGATAGATGCTTTTCTCTCCTTCTGTCTGAACGTATCTGAGCGTGGTATCCAGTTCCACGCCGTACTGGAAAAGTGCGGCTGCCGCACCGACAGATACGATCGCATTCGCGATCTGTTCCAGGATCTGAGATACAGCTGTCGGTATCGTAGTCTGCATTCCCTGGAAAAAACCTCGCAAAACACCCAGAATGCACATGATGAACACGGTCGGTGCCATCCATTTCAGGGGAATGGCCGCAAGCTCGCTCTTTAAAAGCTTACCGCAGAGGAGATCCGCACCGAAATACGTGATCGCGGAAAAAATCAGTCCGACAATGGTTCCGAATACAAGAGAGACCGTGATGACCTTGGATGTCTCTCTCCATTTGCCGACTGCGATCCTGGCACTGACCATTTTGGATACCGCAAGCGGAAGTGAATATGAGGAAAGAAGAAGCAGGATCGCATACACGCTGTATGCCGTGGAATAGTATCCGGCTCCGTCGTTTCCTATTATATTAGTCATCAGTACTCTGTACACAAGACCGATCACGCGCACCAGTATAGATGCCAGTGCAAGTATTCCTCCGTGTACCAGAAAATTGTTCTCTTTTTTCTGTTTCATAACAACCCCGTTTCCGGTCATCTTGAAATTCCCAGATTTTCAAGTATCCGTGACTGTTTTTCCTCCATGACGAGCCGTTCGTCATCCTCCATGTGGTCATATCCCATCAGATGCAGCATGCTGTGGGCAACCAGAAACGCCAGTTCACGTTTTTCCGAATGTCCGTATTCCTGCGCCTGTGAACGGACCTTTTCAAGAGAGATCATGATGTCACCCAAAAGATAGATGCCGCTTTCCGGATCGAAGACATCATCCTGCTCCTCCAGTCCGTCGAAATCCGCAGGCGTTTCATATTCCGCTATCGGGAAGGAAAGAACGTCCGTCGGCGCATCCAGATTCCGGTAATCGCGGTTGATCTCGCGAATGCCTTCATTATCCGTCAGAACGACCGATACGCCCGCGTCATACGGACAG
>JAZUFC010000069.1:0-8233 GCA_045640465.1 Lachnospiraceae bacterium
GGTTGGGCACTTTCCGGTACGGCAGCTGATCCGGATATTACATCTATGGCACTGCAGGCGCTAGTAAACTATAAAAATGATGCCAATGTATCGGCAGCAGCAAGCCGGGCAATCGACGCGCTTTCAGCAATGCAGAATGATAACGGCGGCTTTGCTTCCTCGGGCAGTGTAAATTCCGAAAGCATTGCACAGGTCATTACTGCTTTGTCCGCGTGGGGAATCGATGCGGATAAGGACAGCCGTTTTGTAAAAGAGAACGGTTCTGCCGTGGATGCGTTGCTTACTTTCTACATTCCCGAAGGCAAGGGCTTTGCCCATGTTCTGACAAGCGGCGGCGGCTATACCGGCGGCGAGGTAAACGGTATGGCGACGGATCAGGCATCTTATGCACTGGTTGCCTATGATCGCTATATAAACGGAAAAACGGCGCTTTATAACATGAGTGATGTAAAAGCATCCTCTGCCGGAACAGAGGAGGAAACGGATGAACTGACTGCAACACTGACTCTTCCGGAAAAGGTTGAGAATACGGCGGGCAATACTTTTAACGCAGTGATCAATCTGAACGGATTCCTTGAGGATTACAGACTTCTGGACAGTGTTATCACAATTCCGGAAGGCGTTGCAGTTACCGGTGTGACAATGGGTTCCCGGATCGGCGGGGGAGAAGTTTCATGGTTTGTGGAAGAAGAGACCGGAAAACTTCGTATCGTTTATTTTGACGCGCAGGAAGGCAGCGTTATTACGGACAGCGGAAGCGAATATCCGCTTGAACTCATGACGATCGGTCTTGCATTGGAAAAAGCAATGGCAGCGGACTCCGTCAGCGTAGCAATCTCCGGTATGTCAATGAAGAAGACCTCTGACTCTGAAACGCAGATCATCATCAATACCGAGTCTGCAGCGGATACGGTTCAGCTGGTTGAAGGCATTTCCTTCAGTGCAATGATTCTCTATACAGGTGACGATATTGATCTGATACCTGCCTCTAAAACCGCTGTTGCTGTCGCAGTAACAGGAATTCAGAAGGGAACAAAGCTTGCTTATAATGACGGAACGGACAGTATTTCCATGCTCTACAATGCTGCAGTTTCGGAAAAAACCGGTGTATCCACCTATATTGCAATGATCGCCTCCGATAAGGCGCTGGACGGATTTATTAACAGAGCGAATTACACATTCGGCACTGAAAGCGCAGATAATCTGAGTTTCGGCGACACAAACAATGACGGAATCATTAACGCGCAGGACGCTTTGAATACCGTGAATTACTGGCTGAGAAAAACTGAAGCTCCGGATGATGATGAGATTCTTGCTGCCAACGTGACAGGCGACAGCCGGATCAACACATTTGATGCTCTCGGAATCATTGAGTACTTTGTGGATGGCAGAGAGTTTTCTATTGTCAACTATGCAGCAACAGTCAAGAATGCGGTGAACTAAATGCATTTACAAAAGAATAAGAATAAAAAGAAAATAATCATAACAGGCGCAGTCCTGCTGATTCTTCTTGTATTCCTTTTTTTCTTTCTGCATCGCGGAGGGGTTCTCCCCTCCGCACCTGCGGTTACGGTGGAAACGCCTGCAAAAATGGAGGAAAGAGACAGGGATGCTTTTTCTCTTGAATTACAGCTGACGTCGTTAGGAGAAAGCGTTTATCCCGCTGCGAGTTTCAGTATAGGCTTTGACCCTGCAAAGCTTGAGTTTCTGGGAATATCAGAAGGAAACGTAATTATAAAAAACAGTGAAAGCAGTTCCGGAACGGCGCTGCCTGAATGGAGTGTAAATGTAAAACGTTCCAATGAGACCGGAATGATAAATATTATGTATATTGACATGACCGGAGGGAAATACGCCTTTTCAAAGGAACTCCTTCGGGACAGGGATAATGTGCTTCTGCTGCTGAATTTCCGTTTGCGCGGAAGCGTCAGAGCCGGCGATATTCTGGAACTCAGTCTGGATGACGCTGTTTTTGCGGCTTCAGACGAGTCTGAAAGTCTCTCCAGCGCAGCAGGAACACTGAAAACCGTCAACGGACGCATTGTCATAGGAGACTCAAAATGAAAAAACTATTGCCGGTAATGATGCTGCTCATACTCTTTGCGGAAACGCTGTGCGGATGCGGCCTGAACGAAAAACCTGTAACTCTGGACAGCAGCATGGAGATACCTGAAGACGGTATCATTTCAGCCTCTGTTTTTGAGCGACTTCAGAAAGAAAACAAGGTTATAACCTTTTTCGGACAAAGCAAAGACACATATTATGAGTGGACTGTATTCGGAAACGATGTGGTGACGCCACAGGATACGAATATGAAACTCGATGTGACAAAGGATGAAGACGGCAGAATCGATTTCAGTCTCTGTACGGAAAGTGAATTCTCTTTTCCTTCTGTTCTGTCTCTTCATTCGTCCTGGCTTTGGACGACGGACAATGCGCTTGTGTATTATAATGACGGCGGCACAATGAATCCGATCTCATCGGCGTCTGTTACGGGTTCGAAAACATCCGTTCTGAATTTTTCGCTGACGCAGCCGGGGCAGTATTCTGTCCTTGCGGAAACAGCCGCAGATGGGGAAAAGCAGGCGGCATCGCCGGCAGAGGAAAGGGAAAGCGAGTCAGAGAATGAGCGGGCGGATATGATTCAGGAAACAGATCCGTATCTCTCAGCAGCCGATGGCGGCGGCGGACGTGTGCTGTCCGACGGCAGACAGACAGGGCAGGATGCGTATCTGACAGACCCCGTTCCGGAAGGAAAGCCTATGCCTGTAGAACCGGAAAATCAGAATGTTGACGAAAAGAAATCCTATACCTGTACCTTTTCCATCGGGTGTTCCACCATTTTGAATAATCTGGGCGACCTGAATCCGGATAAGCTTGATACTGTCCCCAGTAATGGCGTGATCTATTCCATGCAGACGGTAACGTTTTATGAAGGGGAATCTGTTTATGACGTGCTTCAGCGGATCTGCAAAGAAAACGGCATCCATATGGAGGCGTCCTGGACACCGATCTATAACAGCGCTTATGTAGAAGGAATCCACAATCTCTATGAATTTGATTGCGGTACCGGTTCCGGATGGATGTATCGGGTCAACGGCTGGTATCCTAACTATGGCTGCTCACGCTATCAGCTGGCACAGGGGGATATTGTAGAGTGGCGGTATACGTGCGATCTGGGCGCAGATATCGGCGGCGGATATGCGATAGGCGGCTGAAAGGAAATCCAATGCAGAATCAAGACGTTTTCAGCAGCTATCATCCGATGATCAATTTTCTTTATTTCGGGATATTGCTGACTTTTTCCATGCTGTCTATGCAGCCGGTCTGCCTGCTGATCTCCGCTGTATGCGCAGCGTTTTATTATGTTACGCTGAAAGGAGCAAAGGCCGGGAAACTTCTGCTCCGCGGTGCTTTACCGGTCTTTTTACTGACTGTCCTTATCAATCCCGCATTTTCCCATGAGGGAGAAACGATCCTCAAGTATCTTCCTGGCGGAAATCCGCTGACACTGGAAAGCATCATCTACGGAATTTCGGCGGGAATCATGATGATCGGCATCCTGCTTTGGTTTGCCTGTTTTTCCGAGACCGTGACATCAGACAAATTTGTCTATCTGTTTGGCAGGATCATACCGGCGCTTTCTCTGGTTCTTTCCATGACCTTGCGCTTTGTGCCGCGTTTTATTGCACAATTTGATACCGTGCGCGATGTTCAGCGAATGATGGGCAGGGATACGTCGAACGGGAGGCTGTTTGGACGGATCAAAAACGCAATTGCGTGTTTTTCCATTGTAGTTTCCTGGAGCATGGAAAATGCGATCGAAACATCTGACAGCATGAAAGCCAGGGGTTACGGTACAAGAAAGAGAACAGCTTATTCTATCTATAAATGGGATGACAGAGACCGATCGGCGCTGATATTTCTGCTGTTTTGCGGTCTTTTTCTGCTTTCCGGAGGATTGGCCGGGAAACTGTTCTGGAGATATTTCCCGAGCGTTCGGGGAATTCTCGCTGAACCGCTCACGCTCTTATTGGAAATTTCATTCCTTATGCTTTGTGCGATGCCTGTTTATCTGGAGAGGAGAGAAAAGAAAAAATGGAACTATTTGCGATCAATAATCTGAGCTTTTCCTACCCGGAGCAGACTGTGCAGGCGCTTCATAACGTAAATTTAGTCATACAAAAGGGAGATTTTTTTGTTCTTTGCGGTCACTCCGGCTGCGGAAAATCCACTCTTCTGCGGCAGCTTAAGCCGTCTGTCCGGCCGCACGGAGATCTATCAGGGGAGATTCTTTTCGATGATCGGTCTTTGCAGAGTTTAGATTCTGTATCCGCTGCATCAAAAATCGGCTTTGTCATGCAGTCTCCGGAAACGCAGGTCGTTACGGATAAGGTTTGGCATGAGCTGGCGTTCGGAATGGAAAGCCTTAGCTATGATACACCGACGATCCGCCGCCGGTGCGCCGAGATGGCTGCCTTTTTCGGGATCGAAAACTGGTATTATAAAAATGTGTCCGACCTGTCAGGCGGACAGAAGCAGCTTCTGTGCCTTGCATCTGTGATGACATTGCAGCCGGAGGTACTGATACTCGACGAGCCAACCGCACAGCTTGATCCCATAGCCGCATCGGAATTCCTCGGTACATTAGGGAAAATCAACCGTGAGCTTGGTACAACGGTTATTCTTTCCGAACATCGGTTGGAAGAGGCTTTGGCGCTTGCCAATCGGGCAGCTGTTATGGAGAAAGGTCAGATCCTGTGCTCCGGCTCTGTAAGCGAAATTGGAGCTTATTTGAAAGCGCATGAAAACACGATGTTTTCGGCTATGCCCTGTGCTATGCGGGTTTGGGGCAGCGTGGATTGCAGCATGATCTGTCCGGTTACGGTCAATGAGGGCCGTGAATTTCTTCAGACCTATCTGCAGGATCACCCCGCACGGCCGCTATGTAAAGAAGCATATATCTCTTCTGAGGGAGAAGAACGGGTCAATGCATCGGAAGTGTGGTTCCGTTATGAAAAAGAACTGCCGGATGTAGTGAAAGGACTGTCTATTCAGGCACACGCCGGAGAACTTTTCTGTATTCTGGGCGGAAACGGCAGCGGAAAAACCACCACGCTGAAGCTGCTTGGCGGACTGAAAAAGCCCTACCGCGGGGAGATACGTACCACGGGCCGGGTCGGCCTTCTGCCGCAGGATCCGCAGACGGTATTCTTGAAAAAAACGGTCTATGAAGATCTGGAAGATATATTGAAATTGCAGGGATTCCCGGCGAAGCAGCGGGAGACGGAAATCCGCAAAGTCGCGGGGCTGTGCGAAATTACACATCTGCTGCAACGGCATCCCTATGATCTTTCAGGTGGAGAACAGCAGCGAGCGGCTCTTTCAAAGATACTGCTTATTTCTCCCGATATTCTCCTGCTCGATGAGCCGACAAAAGGGTTGGACATGCCGTTCAAGCAGACTCTTGCCAGTATATTGCGGAAGCTTTTGAACAGCGGCGTGTGCATTATTATGGTCAGTCATGATATTGAGTTTTGTGCCGCCAACGCCAATCGGTGCGGGCTGTTTTTCGACGGAAGTCTGGTTACAGTGTCCGAACCCGGCAGCTTTTTTGCAGGAAACAGCTTTTATACTACGGCTGCAAATCGCATGGCAAGGGAATTTGAACCGAATGCTGTCACCGCAGAGGATGTGATTGAAACAATCGGCGGGAAGCTGCCCGCAAAGCATGCTGTTACGGAAAAAGCGCCATCTTTTGAGCCGATGAAATGTTCCGATGCTGAAGACAGGAAACTGCCTCTTTGGCGTAAACTCGGGGCTGCGGTCTGTGCCCTTGCCGCGTTGATTCTGTTCCTTTACTGTGCGAAAGCTGAGAATTTAAGCGAATTCATTAATAAAACGGGTATGACAGCGATCGGGCACGAACAGCTCGTCCTATATGCCGTTTTTATCGGTCTTCTCGCACTGCTGGCCTTTTTCCTCGGGAAACGCTCAAAATCACCGAAACCCGTTCAGACACCGGCGGAAAAAAGGAAGCTTTCCAGGCGTACGGTAATTGCATCTGTTATGATCCTGCTGATGATTCCCGTAACCTTATTTATCGGCGTGGTTTATGTGGAAAAGAAACAATACTATATTACCGCTTTGGCGATACTGATTGAATGCATGACGCCGTTTTTTTTGATTTTTGAAGGGCGAAGGCCAAAAGCGAGAGAACTGGTTATTATTGCAACACTTTGTGCTATGGCAATTGCGGGACGGGCGGCCTTTTTTATGCTGCCGCAGTTTAAGCCTGTCATGGCACTCACGATTATTGCGGGCGTTGCTTTCGGCGGAGAGACCGGTTTCCTGGTGGGTGCTGTTACGATGCTGGTTTCCAATATCCTGTTTTCTCAGGGACCGTGGACACCGTGGCAGATGTTTGCTATGGGGATCATCGGTTTTCTGGCGGGAATATTCTACAGAAAAGGATTGCTCGTGCGTTCCAGAGAGTCTCTGTGTATATTCGGTGCTTTGTGCACGTTTCTGATTTACGGGGGGATCATGAATCCGGCCTCTGCGCTCATATGGGGCAGCGAGTCGCTGAATTTGAAAATCGTTCTCGGATATTACTTAACGGGTTTTCCTATGGACGCCGTTCATGCTGCTGCCACGGTTCTGTTCCTCTGGTTCGGAGCCGAGCCGATGCTGGAGAAACTGGATCGGGTAAAATTAAAATACGGACTCGTGGAATAAAAAGATATGATTCATGTGTGCGGAATCAGGACAAATTTCTGGTTCCGTGCTTTTTTACTCTTCCCTGCTTTCCTTCTTCTCTTTCCCCTCTAGAAAAAAACGAAAAGAAAGAAGCAAAGAAAAGATAAAAAAGATATACCCTTTTCTTATTATTCTTTCATTCCATCTATCAATCCATCCTGCGGGGAATTCGAAGAGGCACACTGTCTCCGGCGAAAAGGTTTGTGTAATCAGCCGGTTCACGTCAAGTTTCGGAAAATGACTAAAATGAAACATTCGCGTTTTGATCGCCGGTATCGTGGTCTGGGTCAGACAGAAGACACCCTATCTGTTTTTGTCTGCGTTTCTGATGGATCCTAAAGGTAAGAAGATGACAGTTCTGGAACTGACGGAACGTTACCTTGCCACCAGAACGGGCGTAAAGCCCAACACCCGCAGCAACTACAATTACGTCATCAACATTCTTAAGAAAGAGGAGTTCGGAGGCAAAACCATCGGCAGCGTGAAAACCTCCGATGCGAAGCTCTTCCTCATCAAGCTGCAGGAAAACGGAAGGCGCTGCAGCACTGTGAAAACGGTAAGAGGAGTGTTTAGACCCGCCTTTCAGATGGCGGTAGATGATGATGTCCTCGTCAAGAACCTATTCGGCTTCGAGTTGGCAGGTATCTTGGTAAACGATACGGTTACCAGAGAAGCCATTACCAAAGACCAGATGAGGAAGTTCCTCAGGTTCTGCCATGACGATAACGTGTACTGCAAGTACTACGAAGCCTTCTACATTTTGTTCCACACCGGAATGCGAATTTCTGAGTTCTGCGGATTGACCATCAAGGACGTTGACCTTGAAAATAACGTGATCAACATCGACCATCAGCTGCAGAGGATGTCGGATTCCTCCTATGTGATTCACAGCACCAAGACCAATGCAGGAACCGGAAACTGCCGATCACCGATGACGTATGTTGAACAGAAGCCTGAGTTCATCGCACTGAAGCAGCTGCAGATTCCGTTCTATGAAAGGTATCTGCTGACGGTAGAAGAGACCAGCGCATACTTCCATATCGGTTCCAGGAAGATGTACGAGATGATCCAGGAAAACCCGGAAGCACCCTGGCTGCTGCTCAACGGAAACCGGAAGATGATCAAGCGTGAGATGTTTGCCCGCTGGATAGACCAGCAGTCGGTAATCTAAGAAAAATCCATAGACATAGTAATGCCTCCCGATGGTTCATGGACTGTCGGGAGGTTTCTTTAAAAAGAGTAGCCCGCATTGAAACCGATTCGGATAATAAGCAAACTTCAAGTTGGATTCTCAAAAAGTAATTGGGTTAAGCTGTTTTGAGCTTGGGTTAAGATAGCATCCTTTGCGGTGTTTATGGTTCCCAATCTTGCAGAATGGTTCATACTGAGACTTGTAGATTTACGGTTTCTGTTATGGGATTATGTGTGCATGAAGTAACAAGAAAATTTGTTTATGTAAACCGAAATGTTTGTT
>JAZUFC010000070.1:0-6560 GCA_045640465.1 Lachnospiraceae bacterium
CCGGAGTTGGAAAGGATCAGACCTCCGACGGAATAAGTAACGGTGGAATTCTCCTTGACACGCCAGTCATTGATCTTGAGATAATTGTCAACGACATCCTTATAGTCTAAAAGGGTGCTGGAAAGGTTACGGAAACGTTCCCGCTGCTTACGGTACAGGATGTATGCCTTTGCGACTTCATCGTATCCTGCACGGATCAGTACGGATTCCACGGAGTCCTGAATATCTTCGACAGATATTTTGCCTTCTTTGATCTTGCTTTCAAAATCTGCGGTGACCTTCAGTGCCAGGAAGTCGATCACATCGTTGTTGTATTGCAGGTCGCAGGCATCAAAAGCCTTCCGGATCGCATCGCTGATCTTGCTCAGATTGAAATCAACGATCTTTTCATCTCTCTTAATTACCTGATACATCTTTTTCTCCTCATGATATATTTTGTTGACCGGTCCCTCTTGAGGGAGCCTTGTTTTTCAGGTTCTTCTTAGTGTTCTCCGGCTTTTTCGGCACACTTTCTCCGCGAGCCGGCAAGAATAAATATACAGCATATCTTGTCTTTCGTCAATAGAAAAAGCACAAGATATTGTGGTATCTGTCAATCCATTCCGCGGATCGAAACATTTTTAACATATCGTGCGGCGGCGTCTTTCATGACCGTCATGGTCTCCTTATCCGCTTCATGCAGATTTTCGCCGATCAGATTGCCCGAATCGACAAATTTCTGGAGAAAATCGCGGTCGGCGCCTTCGATCCATTGACCGATTTTTCCGATATCTTCCGGTGTGTGAAATTCACGGACAACGGTGGTCCGGAACTCATAAGGCACTTTTCCGGAAAGAAGAAATCCGATGCTCTCTTCCACATCGGCAGTCGAAAAATCAGGGATGCCGACGGTCATGCCGTATTTCTCCTTTGAATTTTTCACATCTATGGCGACGTAATCGACAAGCCCTGCATTCACAAGTTCCTTCAGATGCTCCGGCCGGGTACCGTTGGTATCAAGCTTGACGGCATATCCGAGTGCGCGTACTTTTTCGATAAAGCGGCCCGCATCGGGATAAAGAAGAGGTTCTCCCCCTGTCAGGGCAACGCCTTCTAAGATCCCCTGTCTCTTTTTCAGATAATCGAATATATAATCGGGATCGATCTCTTCGGTGTCGGCAACTTCCGTCACAAGAAGTGCATTGTGGCAGAAGGGGCAGCGCAGGTTGCATCCGCCTGCAAAAACAGTGCAGGCCACCTTGCCCGGATAATCCAAAAGTGTCATTTTCTGAAAGCCGCAGATCTTCATTCACGTCCTCCCTTCTGTACTCCTCATAAAAAGAAAGAGCAGTATTAATATACTGCTCATTTAGTAGATATGTCAAGCAAAAAACACAAGATATTGTGTCAGATCAATCCGACTCCTCTTAAGAGAATGATCCAGAAGAACAGGGTGAACAGGCAGAGGACGCTGGAAAGCGCCACGAACTGGCCTGCAAGATCGCTGTCACCGCCCATATTGGATGCCATAGTGTAGGAAGAGACCGCCATGGAGGTACCGAACATCAGAAAGAGACTGAAGCGTTCGGGCCCCGTAAAGGAGAACGGCAGAGACAGAAGCACAGCCGCCGCAGGGATCAGCAGAAGCTTCAGAAGCATGACGATGAAAAGGGTCTTTCTGTTCGCCTTCATGGATGAAAAATGCAGGGTTCCGCCAAGCGCGATCAGCGCCAGAGGCGATGTCGCGGACGAAACCGCGGAGACCGGCTTCTGAATGCACTGAGGCAGGCGGATCTTCAGAAGAAGCACAACAGTGCCCGCGATCGCGCCGATGATCAAAGGATTGGTGATCACCTTTTTCAGAAGCGATATGATACTGCTCCTTCCGCCGTTGCAGGATTCCAGCACCACGATCGCCAGAATATTGAAGATCGGAACGATCACGGCACAGAGCATGGAGGATGCGTTTCTGCCGGCTGCTCCGCAGACGGACTCTGCCATGGGAATGGCAAAAAGCACCATATTGGTTCTGAAGAGCCCCTGAATGATCACGCCCTTCCGGCTGTTATCGATCTGCAGACGGTTTGCGGTAAACCAGGTCACGCTCACCAGCACTGCAAGAAGCGCTGCGCCGAACAGGACGATGCCGCCACTGAAGCCCTGCGAAAGATCCATCTCGTAGAAATTGTTGAACATCATGACCGGAAAAAAGGCCTTGAATGTAAAACTGTTGAGCCGGTTCAGAAAGGTCTCGTCGGCGATCTTCGTCCGCACGGCAAGCGCACCGAGCGCCATGTAAAAAATAAAAGGTACCACCGCATTCAGCGCGATCACAAAGCTGTCCATACCGCACAAACTCCCACAGCCTGCTGTCTGTCCGTCCCGTTGTCTTAAGGAACGTCCTTTATAAACCGTTTACTGTCTTTGAAGCACACCGGGCTTCCTTTCACCACTTTTCATAATGGACACGGCCTTCTTCCCAGTCGGGATGGGAGACTGCGGGCGTCTCGTCCGGAAAACCGAAAGCGATGACGGAATGAGGAACTTGCGTATCGGGTAGTCCGAAGATCTCTTTCTGTCCTTCCACGCGTTCCATCTCGGGCCATGTGCCGAGCCATACGGAACCGATACCGAGATCGCGAGCCGCAAGCACCATGTTCTGACCTGCAATGCTTCCGTCCACGACCCAGTAATCCGGCGCAGGTTCAAATGCCCTTGTGAGATCGCCCAGAACCAGAACCGCAAAGGCTGCGTTTTTCAGCGGTCCGGCATAAGGTCCGTTCGCTTCCGCCATCTTTGCGAGCGTATCGCGGTTCTTCACCACAATGAATGACCAGTCTCTGACATCTGCACAGGAAGGGCCCGCCATGCCCGCGGAAAGGATCTTCCGGATCATCTCCTCCGGGACCTCTTCCTGTTTGAATTCACGGATGCTGGTTCGTGTCATGATCGTTTCTATCGTATTCATTATTCTCTCCTTTGCTGTCTCATCGGAAACTTTTCCCATGAAGAAGCCTGCAGACAGGTTCCTTTCTGGATCTGCCTGCAGGCGGGTTCATCGTTCTTTATTATTTGTAAAGCTCGATCACTTCGTGCGTGTCCAGATCTCTTGCAAAACGTTTCAGGAAGGACCATGCCATTTCGATCATGACATGACAGGTCGCATGCGGCAGATTCTCGATCGCCACGGTGCGGAAATGCTGATTGCCGTCCACATTGACAAAGTCCGCCACGTAGAAATTCGTGTTTTCCGCATAGAAACGGTACATGGAATCAGCCGGATAGCCGAAGACTCGCTCTGCTTCGGTCCTGTCAGCGCCTTCGATCTCCTCCCTGGTGGGAACATTGCAGCGCATGCCGTACATCTTCCGCTGCCAGGTCAGGATACGGTCGTCCTTCAGGATCTTGAAGCCGTGAGAGGCAAGTCTGTCCGGAACGCCCCTGGCATCATCATTGACCGGGAAAATACCGCACATATCTGCGGTGCCGCCGATATTGATGAGCGGCATATCGTAGTTATGCATCAGCTCCAGCCGTTCCTCATCGATCCCGTTGAAATGCAGGATGATGCCTGCTTCATCGCTCATCTGGGCAATGCCTGCGATACGCTCTTTATGACGGTACGCAAACTCGACTGCGAGTCCGCCGTAATGGGAATGTCCGGTGATGTAGATGCGGGAGGCATCCGCCTCAAACTCCTCAATGACCTCGTCCTGCATCTTTACAAGAACATCGTTCGTTTCTGCACTCTCGGAAGAATACATGATCACGATGAACTCGCCCTGAGCCGCCATTTCAAAGAAATCACGGTAGAAAGTCATGCCGTAATATTCCAGCGGACGTACGATCGTCAGAATGGGATAATGCTTCTTCGGGGTGTCATAGACATCCTTGGGAACAAAGAGCGCCCAGCGCTGTCCGTCGGTCTCGCGGATCTCCATGTGACAGCCCATTTCCTCCCAGTAAGCCTGATACTTCGGATCATCAAAGGAAGAATACAGATACCTTGCGGAACGGTTCTGCGCAAGATACTTTCCGAGCTCGCTGAGTTTCAGCTTTTCTTCATCCAGATACACGGTTCCGCCGAGATCCTTGCCGTCTCCCCAGTACTGAAGAGCGGGATATTTGTAATACTTGTTCATAGGTGACCTCCATCATCATATTCTGGTGATATCTTATCATGCCCGCATTTGAGAGAGCACTGAAATATTCTGCATTTTCTTTGAAAATGTCACGGATCACAGCGCTTTCATGACCGGTACTTCGGCTGTGATGCCGAATTCTGCAAGATATGCCTCGATCTGAGCGACACTTTCCGTATCCAGATAGACATCCGGTGTATGCGCATCCAGGCCGATCACCGTACGCGCGCCTTCTTCACCGACGATCTTCCAGAAATCCGCTCTGGGATAAGCTCTCTTTTCCGCAAAGCCCAGCCGGTTGAATTCCAGCGGATAATCAAGCGCCTTCACCTCACGGATCATGCGGCGCATCCGTTCTTCATAGTAAGCCTGATCACCGGTGAAGTTCAGAAGATCCGCATGTGCCACATAGGTGAACACGCCTGTCTTCAGACCTTCCACGACCAGATCGCAGTAAGTATCCAGATGCTCCTTCTGATCGGAAGGAATACCGGAATAATGTGCTTTGTTGATCTCGTTACCGAGGAAATGCTGACCGAGTATCAGATATTCGGCGCCGGAATCCTTTACAAGCTTCAGCATGGAATCGAAATATTCCGGATAGTATTCCATCTCGAAACCGATATGAATGGTGATCTGATCCTTATACTTCTCGCGAAGTGCGCGAAGGCTGTCAAAATAGTCCTTGATATCCTCCACATAAACACGGTAGCTGGACTGCCTGCAGCCCTCTTCCGGATAGAACGGGCTGTGATCGGAAAAACCGATCTCCTTATAGCCGGCCTTGATCGCATTTACGATATACTCTTCATCCTCGCCTTTTGCGTGATGACAGCGTACGGTATGTGTATGAAAATTTGTCTGGATCATGTTGATTCTCCTAAGCTGAAAATATTGATATCCGTTATTATAGCACATTTTCCGCCGCAGGTATATCTTTTTTTGCCGTCTCCGCCCGGCGGGCCTTAACTGTCAGCGTTCCTGAACTTCTTTCCCGCTGATATGTTCAATTTCGATCTCAAACATCTGCACAGCCTTTTCGGAACGTCTGATCTCCTCATCTGCGGTCTGTTCGTCCGGATAGTATTTCATTGCAAACCGTTTGAGTGTCTTCAAGGCCTCTTCCCGGTCTTCCATGATATGGCAGCGCCCGAAAACGACAGTGCTCTTTACATAAGGAGCCCAGCTTTCCGCCTTTACCGTTTCCTGTCCGAGGACCGTAAAGCAGACCTTATCACACCGCTTCAGTGCATCGGCCTTATATCCGGCACGCGCGCCGTGGAAACAGATCTTTCCGTTTGCTTCGTCATAGTAATAATTGACCGGGATCGCATACGGATATCCGTCGTCTCCGTTTACGGCAAGAACGCCTCTTCTGGAGGTCCGGAGCAGTTCACAGGCTTCCTCTCTGCTGATCTCGTTTTTCTTTCTTCGAACCGTTCTGAACATAAATACCTCCGTTAAACAGCTTCAGGGACCATGGTCCCTGTAATGACCGGACGGCCATTCTGCAGGCATGATCCGGCCGGATATTTTCCGGTGTCAGATATTCTGTAAAAAAAGTGATGATTCCGTATATTCATATTCATTTCTGTCAGTTATGATACTCTTAACAAATTATGAAAAGAGGCAGGATCATGATCAGAACAGAAATTACAGTCCCCCATCACGGAAGAGCGGTATCCGTTACATATTACACACCGGAAAACAGGGATAACTATCCTGTTGTGCTTTTAAGCCACGGCTACAACGGTCATCAGACCGATTTCGCGGTGACCTGCGAATATTTTGCGGAGTCAGGCATTGCCTGTGCCGCTCTCACTTTCTGCGGCGGCAGTCCCAGAGACGTATCCGGTTATCCTTCAACAGAAATGACTCTGTTTACGGAAAAGGTACCCGGCCTTTTGCCTCTGATGTCACTGTATCTTCGGATTGTATGAGCGCACAGTCTGTATAAATGTGTCTTCGTCTCTGGGCGAAACATAAATGATCTTCTTTTCGACTCCGCTGACGTATTGGATCTCAATTCGTTTTGCGGAGGCGGATGAAGACGCGATCAGATTTGTCACCTTCTTCAGCGATGTCACCGATGATATTTCCAGAACAGTCGTTGTCATTCCGAAACAGACTGTGATCGTCTGCTCCGTCACAAGAAGATAGTTCCTCAGAACAAACGATGCTGTCATGGCCGCAGACCCCGCCATAACAGTTACGATCAGCAGATAACCTGCGATCCCGTCAAATTCCTTGTACGCTGCCGCAGAAGCCGCCGTACCCGCAAGCAATGCCAGTGCTGTGATCCGGATGATCACTCCGGACCTTGCTTTCATTTTCATACCGTTTTTCCCCTTATCATGAGTACCGCTGCATCGGGGCCGCGCCCTTTCTGACATATCCGCTTTCGCATCTTTTCCGGCTGCAGTCAGTTTAACTGATCAC
>JAZUFC010000071.1:0-7049 GCA_045640465.1 Lachnospiraceae bacterium
GATACGCTGGGTGCGGGAGACCGGATGTATGTCTACGGCGGCGATTACGAGAACGGCGTGCTCGTCCGCGACTGGGCACTCAACATGGCGATGGATGATGCTTATCTGGAGCATGTTGTGCTGAACCGGATGCCGCAGGCGATCGAAAAGTATCCGACGCCTACCCGTATCGGAAACAGTGATCAGTACTATTTCAGCACTTACGGGATCCCGTATGTATATTTTGAAGCGAATGCCTGGATCACGGACAGCGGTGAAGCCGGGAAGCCGGATG
The DNA here is from genome assembly GCA_045640465.1 of Lachnospiraceae bacterium. Lineage (GTDB taxonomy): Bacteria > Bacillota > Clostridia > Lachnospirales > Lachnospiraceae > UBA1267. The sequence continues at coordinate 275 of JAZUFC010000071.1, forward strand.
TGCCGCAGCTTTATAATTCTTCTCTCCCCGTATTTGCCGAAACAGGCGGACAGATCATTCATACTGCGCGCTTTGAAGATCTGACGACTTTGGAAGCGCTTGTACCGGGCAGGATCCGGGAACATCTGACGGCATTCTCCAAAGTTGTGAGTCACATGATCCGGGATATGGCAGAGTATTCACCGTCTGTTTATCAGTATCCGATCGAACATCCGGAAGCAGATGCTGCGGGAGAAATGCCAGGCGGACACGAAGACAGCATGAACGGTGACCGTCAAAGTCAGGAAGAAACAGAAAGCAACGGGCCTGATGGGGCCGCAGAAGCAGAGTCTGCGAAAGATCCTGAAGGAGCGGAAGCGGGATCCGTGAAAGCAGAGGAAGAGCCTGCGGAAGATCCCGAAGAAGCAGAAGCGGGACCTGCGAAGACGGAGGAAGAGACCGGAAACGATCCGGAACAGGGAGAAACACCGGAAGATATTACCGGTACGATGCCGGAAGAAAATGCCGAGACCTCCGGAGCCGGTACTGAGGCATCTGAAAGTCAGGCGGGAACTGAAGGTGATACACCGGCAGGCAGTACGAAAACGGAGAGCGGCAGATCGCGGATCGCACTGTATCTGTATTTTGCGGCAGCGTCAGTCGTGACATTGCTTCTGATCACGGTCTCTATGGCTGCTTGGAAAAAGAATAAACGAGGCTGATATATGGATCAAATCTCACTTCGCGCATTTGCGAAAATCAATCTTGGACTGGATGTTCTTGGAAGACGTGACAACGGATATCATGACGTGCGGATGGTCATGCAGAACGTGCGCATTTTTGACAGGATCATGATCAGGAAAACAGAGGAGCCGGGTTTCCTTCTGGAAACAGACGTGCCGTTCATCCCGACGGATTCTCATAATCTGATGGTTAAAGCGGCGGCTTTAATGTTTGAGACCTATTCCCTTCCGGGCGGTCTTTCCATGAAGCTGGAAAAGACGATCCCGGTGGCGGCCGGAATGGGAGGCGGCTCGTCGGATGCGGCCGCTGTCTTTCACGGGATCAATCTTCTGTATGATCTGAAGATCCCCAGAGAAGAACTGATGCGGCTCGGTCTGTCTGTCGGAGCGGATGTGCCTTTCTGCATTCTGCAGAAAACAGCGCTGGCGGAAGGGATCGGCGAGGAGCTTTCGGCCATTTCTCCCTGCCCGCCGTGCCATATCCTGATCGCCAAACCGCCTGTTGCCGTTTCCACAAAAACGATCTATCAGGAGATCGACAGTACGGAAATACCGGATCATCCGGACATCGATGCGCTTGTCGGTGCCATGAATGAGAAGGATCTTCCCCTGATGTGCAGCCTGATGGGAAATGTGCTGGAGCGTGTAACGGAAAAAATGCATCCGTCGATCACACAGATCGAAAAGATCATGGAGGAGAACGGAGCGCTGAAAGCGATGATGAGCGGTTCCGGACCGACGGTTTTCGGGATCTTTGATTCTCAGGAAAAGGGAAAGGCAGCCATGCGCGCCGTGAAAAAGAGCCGTTTGGCATCAGCGGTCCGTCTGACGTCTCCCATGAACTGAAAAGAAGCGCTTTTCCCCTTGTATTTCATATACGGTTGAATTACAATGATACAGAGTCCGGAAGGCAACAGTCTGATCCGGGGAACTATATTAAAATGTTTGTGCCCGGTACGGGCAGGGAGTTGTTTATGAGCAAACAGAATCTACTGATCCTTTTCGGCGGACAGTCTTCAGAGCATGAGGTCTCATGCATGTCTGCCATCAATGTGATCCAGAATACAGATACAGAAAGATACAGCATTATTCTGGCCGGTATTACCAAAGAAGGCCGCTGGGTCTTTGTCCCCGGTGAAGAAAGCATTGCAGACGGCAGCTGGAAAGACGGAAAGACCCGGGCGATCCTTTCGCCGGATGCGACGGAAAAGGCGCTCTATCTGATGGATGATGACAGTGTCCGCAAAGTCCGGATCGATGTGATCTTTCCCGTTCTGCACGGCCTTTACGGCGAAGACGGAACCGTTCAGGGACTCTTTGAACTTGCAAAGATCCCCTATGTGGGCTGCGGTGTGCTGGCATCGGCTGTTTCCATGGATAAGGTCTATACCAAGATCCTTGTGGACCGCCTCGGGATCCGTCAGGCTTCATACGTCGTGATCCACAGAAGAGAGCTTTCCGATATGGCTTCCTGTGTGAAGAAGGTGGAAGAAAAACTGCCTTATCCGGTCTTTGTCAAGCCCTCCTGCGCAGGCTCTTCTGTGGGCGTCGGAAAGGCGGAGAACAGGGAAAAACTGGAAAAAGCACTGGCAGAAGCTGCAAAGCATGATGCTAAGGTCCTGATCGAGGAAGCGATCATCGGGCGTGAGATTGAATGTGCCGTTTTCGGAAACGCGGATAAGACCGAGGCTTCCGGCGTCGGCGAGATCCTTGCGGCAGCCGATTTCTATGATTATGACGCAAAATACAACAACGAGGATTCCAGAACCGAGACTGCTCCGGTCCTTCCGGAGGGCGTGGAGGAGGAGATCAGACGTGACGCGGCTGCCATTTTCCAGGCGGTCGGAGGCACTTCTCTTTCCAGAGTCGATTTCTTCCTGGATGCGAAGGGCGTTGTGTTCAATGAGATCAATACGCTGCCCGGATTTACGAAGATCAGCATGTATCCGATGCTCTGGCAGGCAAAGGGTGTTTCCTACCGTGAGCTTGTACAGGCACTGATCGATTCCGCATTCACCCGGGAGGATCACTGAGTATGGCTTTGAATGATCCTATCGGCATTTTTGACTCCGGTCTCGGCGGCCTGACGGTAGTGCGGGAAGTCATCCGGCAGATCCCGGATGAACGGATCGTATATTTCGGTGATACGGCCCGTGTTCCCTACGGCAGCAAATCCAGAAATACCGTCATTCATTATGCGGAACAGATCCTGAATTTTCTGAAGACAAAGCATGTGAAGGCGATCGTTGTCGCCTGCAATACCGCTTCCGCGTATGCGCTGGATGCGGTGCAGAATCTGGTGGACGTGCCCATCATCGGCGTGGTGAAGCCGGGTGCGCGTATCGCCGTGAATGCGACGAAAAACAAACGGATCGGCGTCATCGCAACAGAGGGCACCATCAATTCCGGCATGTATGACCGCTTTATCAGTGAGATCGATCCGAATGTCCGCGTATTCGGGAAAGCCTGTCCGCTTCTCTGCCCGCTGGTGGAGGAAGGCTGGTGGCATGATCCGGTGACGACGGAAGTCGTAAGACGATATACGGAGGAATTGAAAACAGAGGATGTGGATACGCTGATCATGGGCTGTACACATTATCCGCTTCTCCGTTCCACATTCCGCGAGGTGCTCGGCGATCATGTGAATCTGGTCAATCCGGCATACGAAACCGCGGTGGAACTCAGAAGAACGCTGGAATGGAACGACCTGATCCGCGAGGGTTCGGAGACAGACGAGAAGGAGAAATACCGTTTCTATGTTTCCGATGACCCGGAAAGATTTCAGAAGTTCGCCACATCGGTCCTGCGCTTCGAGATCGAGGGGGCGGAGGCCATCAACATTGAAGCGTACTGATCCTGCGGATCAAACAGACCTGCAAAGAAGACGCCTTAAGCCGGATACGGTCCGGACCGGAATATGGAGAATACGGAAAACAGAGAAAAAAGAAAGCCGGTCAGGCTTCTGATCTGTGCCGGTGAAGAGGGAGAGACCGTCCGTGATGCATTTCTTCTGAAAAAGGACAGTGTTTTTTATCTGTTCTACAGGGAAGGAAGCGAACAGGTGCGGCTGCAGCTGGAAACCGGGAAAGCGGTCATACGGCGGGAAAGCGGTCAGGTCTCCCTGATGACGATAGAGGAAGGCAGGACACATCCGTTTACGGTAAATGCCGGGGCGGCAAGTCTGGAGCTTTCGGTCCGCGGAAGACAGGTCTTCCGGGATCCGCTTGCGCGGGAACTGACATGGATCCTGTCCTATACGCTTCTGCAGGGAGATGAACCGGTGGATGAAAGGCAGCTCAGGCTGGTTGTGAAAAATATGTGAATTCGCGGAAGCCGCTGATTTTCAAGTTGCGAATCGCGGTAAAACATTGTATAATAGTGCTTGTTTTTGATGATACGATGTCAGGGGCACAGGCCTGACGACACGGCAAACGCTCGTACCGGCATCTTATTGTAAAGCAGAAAACAAGGGTCCGAGAGGGGGATATACAGAGCAAATGAAATGGTGGGCTATTTTACTGATCGTCATCGCAGCGCTTCTTGTGATCGCGCTGGTTCTTCTTATCGTTGTCGGCAGAAGAATGCAGAAGAAGCAGGCGGAAGCACAGAAGCAGATGGAGATCACAAAGCAGCAGGTCTCCATACTGGTGATCGATAAACAGATGAAGAAAATGACAGAGTCCGGACTTCCGGATATGGTGATTCAGAGCACGCCCAAATATGCAAGAAGAATGAAGCTTCCGGTCGTCAAGGCAAAGATCGGCAACAGGATCATGACGCTGATCGCTGATCAGAACGTCTATGAGATCCTTCCGGTCAAGAAGACCTGTATGGTGACTGTCAGCGGTATCTATATTACCGAACTGAAGTCCGTACGGGGCGGTTCCATACCGAAGATCCCTGAGAAGAAAAAGACTTTTATGCAGAAGCTCCGTTCAAAAGCGGCAGCTTATGTTGCAAAGAATAAGTAACGGTATGGCGGGCAGATTCTACTGCCCGCTATTGGCGATTTATAATAAGGGTACAAAAGCGTTGTAAAACGGAGTGAGGAGCATTATAAAAAACTACAACGAGACACTGACTGATGACGAGCTGAAAAGAGAGATCGGGCTTCTCAGAAAAAAATACGAAGATTACCGGGCATCCGGCCTGTCTTTGAATATCTCAAGAGGCAATCCTTCCAATGAACAGCTGGAGCTTTCGATGCCAATTCTGGATACATTTCATTCAAAAGCGGACTATATGAGTGAGAACGGGATCGACACCCGCAATTACGGCTGTCTGGACGGACTGCCGGAAGCAAAGCGCCTGATGGCGGATGTCATGGAGACGAAGCCGGAGAATGTGATCATTTTCTGCGACTCCTCTTTGAATATCATGTTTGATCTGGTCTCACACAGCTTTACGCACGGTGTGATGGGCAGTACTCCCTGGTACAAGCTGGACAAGGTGAAATTCCTCTGCCCGGTACCCGGTTATGACCGCCATTTCAAGATCACGGAGTATTTCAACATTGAAATGATCAATATTCCGATGCTTGAAGACGGCCCGGATATGGATCTTGTGGAGCAGTATGTGGAGAACGATCCTTCCGTTAAGGGCATCTGGTGCGTGCCGAAGTATTCGAATCCCACCGGAACCGTCTACTCGGATGAATGTGTACGCCGCTTTGCGGCTCTGAAGCCGGCGGCGGAGGATTTCCGTATCTACTGGGACAATGCATACAATGTGCATCATCTGGATCTTGACCATCCCTGTATCATTCCGGAGATCCTGGAGGAGTGTCAGAAGGCGGGTCATCCGGATATGGCATATAAATTCGGATCTTTCTCCAAGATCACCTTTTCCGGTTCCAGCATTTCGGCACTGGCAACCAGTACGGACAACATTGCGGACGTGCTTTCACAGATGAGGATCCAGACGATCGGACACAACAAGATCAATCAGCTGCGTCATGCCATGTTCTTCAAGGATCACGAGGGCGTTCTGCAGCACATGAGAAAGCATGCACAGATCCTGAAGCCGAAGTTCGATCTGGTCCAGGAGATCCTGAATCAGGAGCTGAAGCCTCTTGATATTGCGGCATGGACTGACCCGAAGGGTGGTTATTTCGTTTCCTTCAGCACGCTTCCCGGCCTTGCGAAAAAGACCGTCGGCATGATGAAGGATGCAGGCGTGATCATGACTCCGGCAGGAGCGACTTATCCTTACGGTCGTGATCCGGAGGATTCCAATATCCGTATCGCACCTACATTTGCGAGTCTTGATGAACTGAAGACAGCACTGGAGATCTTCTGTACGGTCGTAAAGCTTGCTTCGGCAGAGCTTGCGGCAGAAAAAGCCTGAGGGCGGAAGATCGGAGAAATACAGCAGGAGAATGAATGACAGAAGATAACAACAGAAACAACAGCCGCGAGAATTACTGTGCGGTCTGCATGAGACCGGAATCCGAGGTCGGACAGATGCTGAAGATACCGGGCGGACTCTGTATATGCAGGGAATGCATGCAGAAGAGCTTTGATGCAGCGGTGCAGATGACCGGCGGAGATTTCAGCAATCTCCCCACCGGACAGTTTGCTCCGGGAGAGATGAACCCGATGGAGTTCATGACGCAGTTTCAGATGCCTTTCGGCATGACGGGCGTTCCCGGAGAAGAGGCTGATCCGGAAGAGGAGGAAGCTTCGGACGAAATGCCGGAAGACGATGATGAAGAGACTTCCGGAGACGGACAGGAAGGCACCGGAGATGAACAGAAGGAAAAAAAGAAGAAGACCGGCCCCCGCCGGAAGCCGATGGGCTTTTCCATGGTGATGACACCAGAGGATTTCCAGTCCTTCCTCGGCAGGAAGGCGCCGACAAAGAAGTCGGAACCGGTCAAGATCGATATGAAGACCGTTCCGGCGCCGCACCAGATCTATGAAATGCTTTCGCAGTATGTGGTCGGGCAGGAAAAGGCCAAGAAAGCGATCAGCGTGGCGGTCTACAACCATTATAAACGGATCGCGAATGAGGATCCCGATATCGAGATCGAGAAGTCCAATATGCTGATGATC
>JAZUFC010000072.1:0-2080 GCA_045640465.1 Lachnospiraceae bacterium
CCTGACGAAGGCGGGCATGATAACATATCTCGGAGATCTGTTCCTGGACAAGCCGAAGCGTCTCTTTCATCCGCTCCGGGGCCGTTTCCTGCGCATATACCTTTTCAAAGAATCTCTGCGGGATGTCTTCCTTTTGCTCAGTGCTGCGCAGTACCGTCAGGTAGTCTTCTGCGAATTCAAGCAGAAGTCCTGCCCATCTTGCCGGATCGTGGTTTACGAGCGGATACAGCAGCCACCTCTGAAATCCCCAGTGATAAGAATTCTTTTTTAACGAGATAAATCTCTCAAGATCGTCCTGTTCTTTTTCGGAAAGAGGTTCTCCTTCGCTAAGCCTGCGGCATGCAGGATGAAGATACTTATCAAGGAGCTCCCGCACCTCGCGGTCATCAAATTCCGGATCATAAAAGTAACGCCAGAGGGTCAGCTCCTCGTTTGGCAGCGGATGATCCTCATGGCAGGCTGCCCTGAGCCGCCTGGTTTCTTCGGCAGTCAGGTATACGCCTTCCGGAGCCTCCACCGGAGATACGGCATCGTCTGTACAGTCCGGCATGAGGGTAAATTTCATCTGGCTGAGCAGCTCACGCAGTACCGGATTCGGCTCCAGCGGACACAGCAGGGCAAGATCGATCAGGTGGTGAATAAGTTCCGGATAAAGCTTAATATATCCGTAGGACCTCCTGACCGCTTTTTCCGCAGTCTTCCAAAATGCTTCGTTCACGGCGCTGTGTGCCTGCTCTTCGGTAAGCACGCTCTTAAGCTGTTTTATGGCACTGACCTCGTCGGCAATGTCCGTCAGAAAGCCGGCGGGCCGCTCCAGAGTTTTTTTCAGGGCGGGCGGGGTGTCCTCCGCACTAAGCAGAATAGCCACCACGTCTTTTTCTTCAAAATCCAGATAGATATCCATGATCTGCAGATAGGATATCCAGTCTCTGAGCGGTTCCCCTTCAAGGAAGCGTTTTTTGAGCCAGTCTCTGAATTCTTTTCCTTCGTCTGTAAGGAGAAGAGGCTGATTATCTTCGCGGCAGATCCGCCGGCATTCGAGCCCTTTACTGTATTTGGCAAATCCGGCCAGCATCTGCGGATAATAGTATTCTATGATCGGATCCGTCTCTTTTGCGGGCTTGTTCATGATATTCCACCGCATGGCATCCAGAAGCTCGCCGATCCTTGCCGACAGCTCGCACGGTCTGTCATGGAAATAGCACAGACAGCTGTAGGCTTCCAGGGGATGAAATATCACATCCCTCTGGCCGCCGGAGGCGTCGGTGATCTCTTTGGTGATACAGTGCCAGCCGGTTTTCAGAGCCTCCCGACAGGCAAAAACATACAGACCGATGATCTGACGGTCATAGCGATCGCTCTCCTTTATCCGCCGGTTTCCGCTTTGGGCACCGGCGGTCTTAAACAGCTTGCTGATAACCGCCTTGATGTTTTTCTCCCGTTCGCTGCGGTCTTCTGTTTCCTTCCATTTCCGGATCATCTGAACGATCCGGAGTCTTCCGTCATTTCGGTAGTTATCCTTCATGTGTGCCAGACATTCATCCGCCCGCGTTTCATTTCCGGTAAAGGCGTGTGCCATGAATGCGTAATAGCAAGCCTGATCTTTCGTCTGCTCGTCTGCTTCCGGTTCGGCCAGAATGTTCTCCGCCATTTCCGCAGTCTTTTCCCAGTTCAGCATATCGTAATACGCTCTCATCATAGAATGGCTTACGGTGCATATCACGGATATACGTTTCTCCCAAAGAGCCTCCTTTTCCAGTATGAAGCTTCCGATCCGGACGATCTCTCCGGATCTGTTTTTCAGACATCCTGCTGCCCATGAGCGGACCAGGACCGTCAGCGCATTGATATAACGGCGTCTGTACCCCGGTTCTTCCTTGCAGATCTCATCGCAGTCCCGCATCGTCTGACTGAGCATCCCGTCAAGCTCTTTATCCTCCGGAGAGGAAATGCTCTGATAACGGATGTATCCGAGTGAGGCGGCCGCCATTCCGAAGCGGTTTCGCAGAGAAGGAGAAAGATTTGCCAATTGTTTTGCATAGTGAACGCAGCTGCGCAGTGCTTCCGCACGCCGGTACAG
>JAZUFC010000073.1:0-2248 GCA_045640465.1 Lachnospiraceae bacterium
TCCTTGGTGGCGCGGATCCAGGTAGTGATCTCGGGGAAATCATAACCGAGGGCCATGCAGGCCTCCAGGGCCTCGCGGTCCTTGTCGCTGTATACGAAGAACTCTGTCTGGCGGATGATCCCGAAGGGACCTCCGAGCTTCGACATGAGTCTGTACAGATCGGTGATCTGTTTTACGGTATAGGGCTCCCTGGACTGCTGACCGTCACGGAACGTGGTGTCCGTGATCCACACTTCCTCGGGCATCCCGATGGGGACTCTCCTGTGATTGAAGGGAGTCTTGGGGATCTCGTCGTAATTGTACAGGTCGCGGTAGAGATTGGGCTCCGCCACGTCCTGCAGCTGATATTTATAGCTCTTCTGTTCCAGAAGATTGGTCCTGCCGGATACTTCTAGCATTTCTTTTTCCTCACATGTTGGTATATGGTATAATTGTATACAATTATACATAGTTATATTGTATAAGTCAACATTTCGTGTTAGAATATGCGCATGGATATCACACTGATCAGGGGCGACGGCATCGGCCCCGAAGTTACACAGCAGGCAGTCAGGATCATCAGAGCTACCGGAGCCAACATAGATTTTGAAGAGTATGATGCCGGCATACCCGCCATCGAAAGATGCGGACAGCTGCTTCCGGACGAACTGATGGAGAGCATAAAGAGAAACAGGGTCGCCCTGAAGGGCCCCATCACCACACCCGTGGGAGGAGGCTTCCGGAGCATCAACATCACCCTCAGACAGGCATTCGGCCTCTACGCGAACGTCAGAAGGGCTTTCAGCTACGAAGGCATCGAGACTCCTTTCAGAAATGTCGACATCATAACGGTAAGGGAAAATACGGAAGGACTTTACTGCGGCATTGAGGAGACACCCGATGAGGATACGGCAAAGTCGGTAAGACTGATCACGAGAGCCGCCAGCGAAAAAGTCATCCGCTACTCGTTCGAGATGGCAAAGATGCTCGGAAGAAAGAAAGTAACGGCGGTACACAAGGCAAACATCCTCAAGGAGACGGACGGACTGTTCCTCAGAGTATTCGAGGACATCGCGAAGGATTATCCCGGGATCACGCATGACACGGCCATCGTGGATGCATGCGCCATGAAGCTCGTGACCGATCCGCAGAGCTTCGACGTCATCGTCACCACGAACCTCTTCGGAGACATCCTCTCGGATCTCACCAGCGGACTCGTGGGAGGACTCGGTCTTACATGCGGAAACAACATCGGCGACGACGCGGCCATTTTCGAAGCCATCCACGGAAGCGCCCCCGATATCGCAGGAAAGGGCATCGCGAATCCCGCGGCTCTCATCTGCGCGGCCAGCGAGATGCTCCATCATACGGGTTATGAGAAGGAAGCCCTGGCGGTCGAAGCGGCACTCAGAAAGACCTTTGCCGACGGAAAGCACTTCACGAAGGATCTCGGCGGAGACGAGACCACGGAAGGCTTTGCCAATGCGGTCATAGACAATCTTCAATAGCACAACATACATCCGATCGATTACGATCTGAAACAGCATGACACGTTCATGCTGTTTTTTTGAGCCGGCTGCCAGCGCACCCATGGCGAGGAGACCGAAAAAGGCAGAACGCCAAAGATGACGGTCTGCGCAAATGACGGGAATCATAACAGATGGCCCGGTATCAGTATATTATTCCGATCGGCAGCGGCTGCGGAACATGCAGATCACACCGCCGCAGCCTTTATCCGATGCGGTCTTTTCGATCACGCTGACTTTTTGACGGTAATCCAAAGTGCAATACGGTTTTATCATAATTTCGCGCAGTATCAGCAGGAGTTATTCATTCGAAAAAGTTTCAAAGACGTCTGAATCGAAAAGACAATGCGCCGCAGGCGATGTTTACGGGAGACGGATGAAAAGATCGGCAGACGGTATCACCTGCGTGACGGTCCGTACCGGGGCCGGGAGCAGGATCCGCCGTATCTTTCCTGCCGCGGCTATCCGTATCAGTGTGCAATAAAAAACCGCCGGTCCCCTGCCCGAAGGCGGGGAGCACGGCGGAACCGGCTTCCGTGAATCTACAGAGCCGAATAAACGATATTGCGGATCCTGGGATGCATGTATTCTTCCATGTTGGGCATGGAATTGTGGAAGTAAACGATCGTGACCTTTGCGGCGGGATCCATGAGGACCCAGCTTCCGAAGCCGCCCGTCCATCCGAATTCACCGATGGAGGAAGCGCTGCCGGCCGACTGGTCGATCCTTGTACGGACGCCGAG
>JAZUFC010000074.1:0-2960 GCA_045640465.1 Lachnospiraceae bacterium
TTCCTCTAAGAGCCTGTTGAATAACGCTGCCGGCGTCAGCTCTTTTGCTGACGCTGCAAATGCATACAATTCTTCTTCCGTAAGCGGACATCCGCTCATTTGAAGCGCTGCATAACTCTTTACCTGATCGAACGGATCCGATACCGCTGCAATCATTTTTGATACAGCAATCAGTGCAGGGCACTGGGAAAACAGAACATTTCCCTCCACAAAGATAGGAATACCGGCCTCCTGAAATGCTTTCATATAATTGATCAGATGGTTTTTCGACGGTGTGATCACCATGAAATCCTGATACTGAAGCGGTCTCGGTCCTGCTCCTTCTTCTTCTTCTCTTCCCTGAATCGTGACAGCAGGATCATTCATCAAACCTGTGATGATCGCCGCCACTTTTTGAGGATCATCACGATCCGCAATCTTCTGCGAATTCACTGTCGTATATTTATATGCCCCCTGAAGAGACGCCCGATAAGGCGCTTTTTCTCCTGTCGGAATCGGTTCAAAGCGGCTCTGGTATTCTGTATCAGTCGGAAGCAGCCTTGTAAAGGCACGGTTGAACCATACGCACATCTCATCCGAAGAGCGGAAATTTCTGGTAAGATTCAGTACTTCTCCCGCACCCTTCTCAAAAAGAGATCTTACGCGCATAAAGGAAGAAACGTCTGCGCCGCGGAAACGGTAGATCGACTGCTTCGGATCTCCGACAATAAACAGAGAGCCCGGCTTCGGAATACATTCCCGCCAGTTTTCTTTCGGTTCTTTTGCCGTCAGATAAAAGAAGATCTCTGACTGAAGCGGATTCGTATCCTGAAATTCATCGATCAGGAAGAAACTGTGCCTGTCATAGATATGACGGATCAGTTTTCCGCTGCTTCCGGCGTCTTTCTTCAGAAGGTCACGAAGATACAGAAGATAATCAAAATATAAAAGTTTCCCCCTGCTCTTCAGATCATCCGCAATTAGCGGAAGCGCTTCCGAGGCAAATGACACGGCAGCGGAAAAACGGTATGATGCGATCCTTCCGCAAAGGAACGGGTCGTTTTCTTTGTTCACTTCATACCAGCTAAGCTTGCTTCTGTTGAGGTGCGGAACAAACATGTTTTCAAGCGCCGGAAAAGGAATTTCCGGCCAGCCTTCTGTTATGATTCTGAGTTCCGAAAGCTGCTTTAACGCGCTCTCAACATTTTCCAGATCATCGTTCCATGTGCCGAAGATCAGTTCTCTGTTCTCCTTAAGGGCATCGTATGAAGCCTTCGGTTTTCCCTTTTCGGCGGACACCTTTTCAGGATGTTCTAAAAGAAACCGCAGCGTTTTGAGAAGCTCCGCTTTCTCCTCTGCAAAACAAACGTCCGGCGTTTCGCTCGCGAACGTTTCATAAACGGTATGTGCATTTCTCTGTTGCAGAAGCTGCCGGATCAGGCTGACAGATACTACCTTCCAGTTATAGCAGAGTTCCTGTAATCTGCGGCATTTATCCGCAAGATCTTTCCCGAATTCTCCTTTTTTGATCCGGTAAAGCTCTTCTGTGAGAAGTTCATCCAGTTCTTTATCGCTGACAACGGAAGCATCCGAAGGGATCCCTGCTTCGGCGGGATGCTCGGAAAGTACCATATTGCAGAAAGAGTCGATCGTTCCCATGAAACAGAGGTCGATATTCACAAGCGCCTTTTGGGCAGATTCGCTTGATGACTCCGCAAGTTTTTTATAGAAACGGGCGTAGAATTCCCCTGCTGCCGCTCTGGTAAAAGTGATCGCGCAGATCTTTTCAATACTGATCCCGCTTTCGACCATTGCGGCCATGCGGTCCACCAGAACCGATGTTTTCCCTGAGCCTGCGCCTGCCTCCACAAAGAAATTGGAGGAAATATTCGTGCGGATCCTGTCACGGGCGATCTGATCATGATCCATGTTATTCATCGTCATCCTCCTCTGAAAGGTCTGCTGATCTGCAGGCGGCTTTTACCTGACAGTATTTGCAGTTACTGTTCTGACTGCCCGGATTCTGAGGGAAACTGCAGTTTTCAAGCGCTGTCCGGAATTCCGTCAGCTTTGTACTCAGTTTTTCCTTCATTCCGTCATCATAAACACAGGCTACAGTTTTTCCGAGACGGATATACCGGTATTCGCATCTTTTGACCGGAAGTTCTGCCTGTTCACACATATAGGCATACAGGACGACCTGCAGACAGGTATTGATATCATCCTCATTATGAGACACTTTCCGCTTTGTTTTGAAGTCTGCGATGAGCAGATCTCCGCCGTTTTCTCTCTCGACCCGGTCCGGATAACCATGCAGACGGATTCCTGACGTGTGCTCAACCTGAAACTCGTTTTCCGCGGACAGCACTTCGTTATGCGGATCCATCCGATAAGATGTTTCCATCATTTTCAGGAATTCCCGTTTCAGCTTCACTGCGTCCTCATCATGTATCGGCGGACGCTGCTTCAAAAAGCGGTCAAACATGGCCCCGCTTCTTTCTAAAAAGACGTCAGGAGACAGCGATTCTGCAGCCAGCTGTTCCATCATGGAATGCGCGATCGTTCCGGTATCGGCAGCACTGATGATCTCAAACGGATCGTCAGGTTCTTCCTCGGGAAGGCCTTTGATCTTCGTCAGGAAAAAGCGTCTGGGACAGGTAAAGAAAACCTCCAGTGCTGAAGGTGACCAGGCTCTTTGTGACGGGTCGATATCTGCGAACTCCTCTTTCTTTGTTCCCTGTGTGATCAGCTTTGCATCTCTGCTGTATGCTTCACCGATCAACCTGGTCCGCATGATATGACCATTGAAATAAGGTGCCTGAACCAGACTTTTTGTGAACGCGTCCACCGTCGCGCCCGGATGTTCACGTTCATAGATCTGATACAGTACGGAAGACGGATTCCGTTTTTTCAGTCCCGCCAGATCGAATCCGGAATATGACAGGCAGATATTCACATCAAGTGCAGATGAAAGTTCAATC
>JAZUFC010000075.1:0-8134 GCA_045640465.1 Lachnospiraceae bacterium
GTTTTGGTCTGTCCTTCAAAGATCGGATCCGGATGCTTGACTGCGATGACAGCCGTCATGCCGCAGCGTGTGTCCGGTCCCGTGAATTTCTGCGGATCCTTTAAAATGCCGAGTTCTCTTGCGTAATTGTTGATGACCTGCGTAAAACGGGTCTTGAAGCCGGTGACATGCGTGCCGCCTTCGGAATTGTAGATGTTGTTGCAGTAGCCGAGGATACGCTCTTCAAAGGTGTCCACGAACTGGAATGCAAGTTCCATCTCGATATTTTCGGAGGTCCCGCGAAGCTCGATGATCTCGCTGATGGCCTCTTTTCCGGCATTCAGTTCACGGATATAAGCTTTCAGTCCCTCTTCCTCGCAGTAGGTGATATGTTCTTCTTCGTTTTCACGGTTGTTGTTGAAAACAAGCGTAAGTCCGGGATTCAGATACGCGGTCTCGTGAAGACGCGATTTGATCCAGTCCGCCTTGAAACGGGTATGCTCAAAGATCTCTGCATCCGGCTTGAAGCTGATGGTCGTACCGGTCTCTTTCGTTTTTCCGATCACCGGGATCAGACCGTTTTTGAGTTCAACGGTGGGAACGCCGCGTTCGTATGCATCATAATAGATCTTTCCGCCTTTGCAGATCTTCACTTCCAGATATTCGGAAAGCGCATTGACCGCGGAGGAACCGACACCGTGCAGACCGCCGGAAGTTTTATAGGCATTGTTGTCGAATTTGCCGCCGGCATGAAGCGTCGTCAGGATCACGCGCTCGGCGGAAACGCCTTTTGCGTGCATGTCTACCGGTATTCCCCGTCCGTTGTCGGAAACGATCACCGAATCGTCGTTTTCCAGCGTCACTTCGATCCTGGTGCAGGCGCCGGCCAGATATTCATCAACTGAATTGTCCACGATCTCATAGACCAGATGATTCAGACCGGTCCTTCCCGTGGAGCCGATGTACATACCGGGTCTTCTTCTGACAGCCTCCAGTCCTTCCAGAACTGTTATGCTCTCCGCATTGTAATCGCCCTTTGCCATGTATCAGTTCTCCTTTATGATTTCCCATTCTTTGAGAGAATAACGTTTCTGAAGCGTTCCCTCAACGATCAGATCCTTATAGCGGTTTTCGTCACGTCCGCAGGTGATGATATAACATTTATCGGATGACAGTGAAAAGTTATCCACCAGAGTTCTCGTCGTCTCCTCGCGGCTCAGTGCAAAGACTGCATCCACTTGATAAACATACACGCCGTCTTCGTTCGTGAGTGTGAAGATATCACCGGGCACGGTGTATTTCAGACGGTTGAACGAAAGATCCTGTATGGTGTGATTGTGGCCGTAGATACAGAAATGCGTTTCTCCGAGCACATAATCCGGACGCGAAGCCGTGACCATCCAGATATCAAGATTATAGGTGATATCGGACCAGGTGCCGCCGTAAACGCCCCGTTTGATCTGCACCTTTTCGGAGGGAACCTCCAGTACGCACTGCAGATATCCTCTTGCAAAATCAGGCGTATAAGTGACGCCGTTTCGCTGATAATAGTTCAGGTCCTCAAAATCCGTATATTCAAACCTTTCCATTTCCTCTTTCGTATGTCTGGAAAGGAAAGGAGGCCTTCTGCGCCTGTAGATCTCCACTTCTCCTTCTTCCGTCATTTTCCGTCTTCCGGCGATCCTTCCGGAAAGCGCTTTCTTTTCAAATCCGTAAAAGAAGAAAGCCTCATCATCTGTCTCTGTGAGCTCTGTCCATTTCAGAATGCGGCCGTCCGCTTTTTTCAGCCAGCAGGTGGTCGTGGAATCCGTATTGTCTACCCAGTAGAAGTAAGAACCGTCCGGCTCTTCCGTCCAGTAGATGAGTTCGTTATACGGATTGTACGCATAACAGACCGTATAGCCGGAATCATCCTCGTACTGTCCCTCCGCTTCCGGCGGAAGTTCCATGTTTATTCCTTCATCTGCCGGATCTTTTGATTCTTCCGGCTCTCCATTGTCTTCAGACTCCTCACGCGCGAGAAGACTTTCTATATACTGATCCGCGATCTCCTGCTCTCTGTCCTGACGTTCAAAGGCTTCGGGCTCGGGAAACAGAAGCTTCCAGGCACAGAAGCCGATCACACCGAGGCACAGAATGATCAGCAAAATACAAATGATCTTTTTTTTCATAATTTTCCTATACCGTTCGGCCGGCCGAAACGATGCTTTCTTTTATGCAGAAAAACTCCGCGCACAACATATAGTATACACGGAGTTTTATTATAGCATATATGTAAATATAAATCAAACATGAGTTCAAAAAGAACGGTTTTTCTCCCGGAAGGAACGCTCCATATCCCGCATATCGGTCTTTTTGGCAATGGCCTCCCGCTTGTCATAGAGCTTCTTGCCCTTTGCAAGCGCGATCTCCACCTTGACGAGACTTCCGGAAAAATAGACCTGCAGCGGAACAAGCGTATAGCCTTTTTCCGCGATCTTCGATTCCAGCTTCCGGATCTCTTTTTTGTGCATGAGAAGCTTGCGTACGCGGAGCGGATCTTTGTTGAAGATATTGCCCTTTTCGTACGGGCTCACATGCATGCCGTAAACAAGCACTTCACCGTTCTGGATGCGGATATAGGCCTCCTTCAGGGAACACTGTCCCTGACGCAGAGATTTTACCTCCGTGCCTGCCAGCACGATGCCGCATTCCCAGGTGTCTTCGATGAAATAGTCATGCCAGGCTTTTTTGTTGTTCGCGATCAGTTTTCTGGATTCCTTCATTGATGAACGCTCCGTAAAAAAGAAGAGCTCCGCAGAACATGCGGAGCCCGAAATCAGTTAAAATCAGAAATTGATGCAGAGAATGAATGCCAGTACAAAAAAGCCGATAGCAACATACTTCGTGATCTTTTCCAGCATGCCTTCTCTGGAACGGGCTTTATTCTTTTCCCAGTAGGATTCACCGATGCCGCCGATGGTTCCGAGACCTGCTGATTTTCCCTCCTGAAGCATGATAGTCGCGATCAGGAATAAGCCGCCTAATGCAAAAATAGTGGTCAGAATATAACGTATAACAGTCATTTTTTTCTCAGCTCCCAATTTGATTCATTTTGAAGTTCCGCTGCTGTATTCCTGCTTTTACGAAAATAGCACATGATTACAGTAACTATTGTTTTATAGCATACTTTCCGCAAAAAAGCAAGGATTTATTTTGAACTTGTGCAAATCAGGCATGCCTTTACCATTTTCTGTCCTTTAAGGGACATTTCTCCTTCTTTTTTGCCGCACGGACCGCCGTCAGACAGCCGCACTTCATGCAGGTATACTGTTCCTGATACGGACAGCCGGCACAGATCTGTACTCTCTTTTCATATTCGTCCGCACCGGTCTGATCCTCTTCCGCGATCAGAGACAGTGCCTTTTCCACAAAGGGAAACAGATTGCTTTCCGAAAGTGTCTCGATTCCGCAGGCTTTGCATTTTCTAAGATCAATGCTCATACTGCCTTCCTTCTCTTCTGCAGGCAGCGGCTCATTCGGTTCTTAAAAAGAGACCGGTCACGGATGCCTTCGGAAGATGAACGATCACACGTCCGTCCTTCAGTTCGAGATCCGTAAAGGGTACATCCTTCACCACATCGGGATCCTCGAAGGTATTATGTGCCTGAAGCGCATTTGTGATGACGGTTCCGTCGACAGATACGATCTTCTTTCCGGCAAGCGTGATCTCGATATCCTTTCCTTCTTCCGCGGAAAGGTTGTTGATCGTAGCAAAGACGGTTCCGTCTTCCGATACGGAAACGGATTCCGTTACATCGGGAACCTTATAATCATCCGTACCGATCTGATCGGAATCCAGAAGAGATCCTAAAAGCGTTGCGCCCATGTGCGGCACAAACATCTTAAAGACATAATACGTAGGCGTCTTCACCATCTTCTCTTCTTCCGTCAGGATCACGGACTGCAGGACATTCACGAGCTGTGCGATGTTTGCCATCCGGACGCGGTCGGAGTGTTTGTTGAAGATATTCAGGTTGATGCCTGCGACCAGCGCATCGCGCATCGTGCTCTGCTGATACAGAAATCCGGGGTTCGTGCCCGGTTCGACATTGAACCTGGTTCCCCATTCGTCAACGACAAGCGCGACCTTCTTTTCGGGGTCGTAACGGTCCATGATCGCGGAATGGTTCGTGATGATCTGATCGATCCGAAGCGTCTTCATCAGGGTCTTATACCATTCTTCCACAGTATATTCCGTAGCGGAGCCTTTGTCCTTCCAGTCGTTCGGAACCGTATAATAGTGCATGGAGATGCCCTGTGCGGACTTCACGACCTTCGCCATGACCTTCTCCATCCATTCGTAATCGTCCTCGGAAGGTCCGCAGGCGATCTTGAACAGTCTGTTATCGCCGTAGTTTCTGCAGTAGGTCTGATAGCGGCGGAATTCATCCCCGTAGTATTCCGGAACCATATTGCCGCCGCAGCCCCAGTTCTCGTTGCCGACCGCGAAATACTTCAGCTTCCACGCATCCTTATGGCCGTTCTTTTCACGAAGCTCAGACATCGGAGAAACACCGTCCATCGTCATATACTCGATCCATTCGGACATTTCCTGTACCGATCCGGAACCGACATTTCCGTTGATATACGGCTCACAGCCAAGCTGTCTGCAAAGCTCCATGAATTCATGCGTACCGAAGGAATTGTCTTCCGTAACACCGCCCCAGTGCGTGTTGATCATCTTTTTGCGGTTTTCCAGAGGACCGATGCCGTCCTTCCAGTGATATTCATCCGCAAAACAGCCGCCCGGCCAGCGAAGCACCGGAATATGAAGCTCCTTCAGCGCTTCGACGACATCCGTGCGCATACCGTTTACATTAGGGATATCGGAATCCTTTCCGACAAAAACGCCTCCGTAGATACAGCGGCCGAGATGTTCGGAGAAATGACCGTAGATCTCTTTGCTGATCGTACTCTTCTTATCATTCGGATTGATCAGTAAATAATGCATATCTGCCTCCTGCTGAAAATCACCGCCGGGGTCCTTTCAAGTTCCCCGGCGGCGTGTTTACGCTTATCTGACTACAGAGGAATGTCTGTAGATATAGAATTCCTCCTGACTCGGCATCCACTTCTTTTCCTTCGGCGGGAATGAGGCGTCAAATGCTTCGACCGCCGCAATATCATCGCAGCAGGTATCGGCATCGGACGGAATAAACATCCATTTCTTTCCGTCAAGCACACCGGGAACGAGCTCGCACACAAGAAGGGCCGTCGGGAAGTTGCCTTCGACCGCAAAACTGACATTCTTCTTTTTGCAGCTTACAAAGCCGCGGCTTATGTAGTTGCCGGGATTGCCGAAATTGATGTTCACATCATAACCCATACTGCGGGCTTTCTCAAAGGAATGCTCGATGAGCAGCTTCCCGAGCTTCTGTCTCTGAAGTTCGGGTGAAACACAGATGGGGCCGAAGGAAACGATCTCCTTCCGGTTTCCGTCTTCATCCTGAAGCCAGGACTTCGTGTACATGATATTGCCCACGATCCGGCCGTCAAGCTCAAGCACAAACGCAAGTTCCGGGATGAAATCCGGGTGATTCCGCATCTGATGCACAAAATAATGCTCGACCGCTCCGGGTATATAGACATTCCAGAATGCCTCACGTGTAAGTTCTTCTACTGCTCTGTAGTCTTTTTCTGTTTCTAAACGTATCGTCAAATTGTTCATTTTTAAATCCTTTCATAAATTGCTGACGTCCAAAATACGAGAGGATTGCCCGGAAATGTATTTGCAAACCTCCCGTTTACAATACAATCTCCATTTTGTCGGTGTTTTTCAAACAGCACACTCCTGAAATAATATTCAAACCGCAGATCATTCAATCCCAGTCTGTGCAATCATTATATGATACCAGGTTCTAAAGGTCAAGTGTCCGGCGTGAGATGGCTTTGGATCATTCTTCTCCTGGTGCTTTGAAAGAATCCTCAAGAGTGTCCTTCATAAGGTCTCCCGCCAGCGTTTTAGCACCGTCGGCAAGTGATCCTCTGGTTACTTCGGCACCCTCGGTCAATGCATTTTTGAACGCATCCTCTGCCGCATCGCCCATTGCCTCCTTCACACCGTCTCCGACCAGATCCATTCCCACATCCACACCGGTATTTACGAGTCCTTTTCCGATACCGCCTGTTACGGCTTCGGTCATATTCCCGCCGTTGATGGTGGCATTCATGGCTTCCTTATACGTTTCGCCTATGACATTTGCCGCAAGTTTGTTCATTGCACCGTCTGCATTGTCCTGAATGACGCTGATTGAGCCCTCGATTGCACCCTGTGCGATACCGACCGCAACGTTTTTATCGTATGCGATCGCTTCGGAGGTCCGTGCCAGCGTGTTTTTGGTCATCGTATAAGCGGCCTTGATATCCTTGCGTCCGGTCACATCAGCCAGCACGTCGACGGAAGTATCGGCGACCTTTTCCACCGTCTCCACATACTCCTGCTTATTCTTTATTTCACCTTCGATCTCCTGATATTCATAAGATTCGATCTCGGCTTTTCCCTGTGCCCTGCCGATCTTTTCACGAAGCTCGTCTTCATCACCCGACATCACACCGTATTTTTCACCAAGCCTGCCGATATATCCGGCACGCTCCTCCTGCTCCTTTTTTTCGGCCGCATACTCTTTCGCATACTGCGAAAGATCCTGATTTTTGTTTCGCTGAGCCGCTATCGCTTCTTCTGCGGCTTCTGCGTCCTGACGGATCGTGGCAGCGTTCTCTGCCCGGCTTTCAATCGAGGATTTCAGCTCGGATTCAGTATAAGACGCACCGGTGAGCGGGTTTGTGTATGTCCCGTCGCCGTTATTCCTGTAGAGTCGCTTTTCACCGGTCGCAGGATCGGTGACATTCAGATCACCGTCGGCATCGCGCCTGATATTCGGACCAAGATCATCCGTACCCGATACGCTTCTTCCCGAGGCTCCTCCGGCCACGCTGCCGGCCACCTTTGCTGCAGCAGAACCGGCAGCGCTGATTGCTGCGGATGCGACAGCGGCGCCTCCGCTTCCGAATACAGCGGTAATAAGCGCGATCAGGACGATTGCCGCCGGCGACAACGGAAGATCAAGATAGTCGGGATTGTGCGAAAGCTCGCGTCTGATCTCGACATCTGCCCATGTGATCTCACCGTCCATGTCAAAGTCCATCAGATCCGGGAACGGCTGGCCGTGTTTGTTTACCTCACCGTTCGTATAGGACAGGCGGCCGCGATAGGGAACATAAGCCGGATCATCGATGTCTTCCTCCTCTTCCGAAGCGGCCGGAACGACCTTGTCTTTGGAATAATGCACACCGGCGACCTCCCAGTAATATGTATCATACAGGTGGAACGTAATGTACAGTTTTCCGTCGATCAGTTCATAAGGCAGGCTCGTTTCGGAGTCCACATTGTAAACGGTTCCGTCGTTAAACGTGTACTCTCCGGACTCGGCACCGCCTGCATCATCAATCCTGCTGTACCTGTATACGCAGGCAGCGGACGTCTTTGTACCGTACGTGATATGGCAGAAGCCCTTGTAATCTTCATTGCCTGATTCTTCATTTGTGATACGGAGATCGCCGAAGCTGATGTCCGGTTCGATGCCGGCGGGAATCTGATGATCCCATGGTACAAGAGTAATCCCTGTAAAGGAAATTTCAGGATCATAATGATACTGATTGTCTA
Source organism: Lachnospiraceae bacterium (assembly GCA_045640465.1). Lineage (GTDB taxonomy): Bacteria > Bacillota > Clostridia > Lachnospirales > Lachnospiraceae > UBA1267. The sequence goes on from JAZUFC010000075.1 coordinate 7,685, forward strand.
TTCCGGATACGACGGTGAAAGGTTCATCCGAAGCATCGAGCATCAGTTTTTTCGTAACACCGTCGGGCGTGTATTTCTGAGCCAGCTCATATCTCATCAAACCGGGAACAAGAAAGAACTGATCGACCCCGTTTTTATAAAAGATGCTCGCAATATCATAGGAGTCTGTATTTCTGCTTCCGGTTTTTTCCGAAATACCGAATTCGGACACAGGATCAACGAATCCTTCCGGAAGCTCTGATGCGAATACGTTTACAAAGAAAGCCGGCATGAGAGACATACTGACGATCAGAAGAAGGGCTGCAGCTGCAGCGGTTCTTTTTCCCCTGCTTCTGCCCACGCACACAAGAACGATTCCGGCGGTAAGAATCACAAATCCCACAAGAAAGATCGCCAGCGGCGAATGTGTAAACGTGATCGGTAAACTGGGAGCGAATCCAAGAGAAAAAC
>JAZUFC010000076.1:0-3329 GCA_045640465.1 Lachnospiraceae bacterium
AAAGACTTGAACAATCAATTGACAGAGATAAAGAAATTTAACTATGACCATATTTACACAAATGCTCGGTTAACTCCATATATCAAGTATTCGGAATTAATCATCATGCAGCTGTTTGATACATTGAGATCATTGTATGAAGGCAAAGAGATATGGGGTAGAATAAAGAACTCGCGTAAATACGCGCCAAACCTGATTTCATCGTTTGAAAAGTGGCTTGCATCATATTGTGATCCGGAAATTGTTCCCGATGATGGAGAACTAAAGAATATAGCCATGAATTGTAAAAACGAAAAAATCTATGGTCAACTGGAAACAGAAAAAATCTACATTCAGGCTATCATTGATTTTATTTCAGGAATGACGGATAGGTTTGCGATAACGGTATTCAATGAATTGCTTCAGTTTGGTGAATGCTAATTCATGATCCGAGATTGGTTGTTTTCCATGCACCAAACTGATTAAGACATTGCGCAGATAAACACTTCAATATGGGAGGACGAAGAGAATATTTCTGAGAGACTCTGTATTAGGATAATCGATTATTTCAGCAAGTATCCTCTGACAAAAGCATATGGTAACATTTTATTTATTTGAAGAAAATGAAAGATTCGTCATTTACCATTATTATCCCGAGGTGATTATTCCGGTGCGGTGAAACCGCCAGTCCGGTAAACAGGAAACCGCTGGTCCGGGCAGCAGGAAACCACATTCCGGTGCGGCGGAGCCGCTGTTCCGGAGAATGAGAGCCATTCATCCGGAACAGGAAGCCCCTGATTAACAGTCCTTTTACTCACTCAGAGCAGGATCGAGACCATAGACCTCCCGCATAGAGTGATAGTTTGCAGGATCGGCCGGTACGATGTTGATCTTATAGGCGTCGTGCTTGATGCGATCCAGAATCGCTTCTGCCAACGGGCTGTCATCTCCGCCAAGCTGGTCATACCAACCGGACGGATCATACTGCGAGCAGAAGATCGTTGAGGACTTTTTGCGTCTTCTATGAAGAAGCTCCAGGATGTCGTGCTGTTCTGCCTCCGTTGGTTTCATCAGAAGCCACTCATCGATGATGAGAAGAACCGGGTTCGCATACTTGTTCAGAAGTTTCTTATAAGTTCCTTCACTTCGTGCCATTTCCAGTTCAAGCAGCAGATCCGGAAGACGCACATACTTTGTTTTGTATCTCTGTTTACAGGCTTCCATGCCGAAAGCGCAGGCCATGTAGGTCTTTCCACTGCCTGTTGCTCCTGTAATAAAGAGATTCCTGTGTTCTGTGATATATTCACAGGTAGCCAATCGGTTGATCAGGTCCCGGTTAAGCTTTCGTCCGGAAGTATAGTTGATATCAACGATGGCTGCATCTGTCTGATCAAATCCGGCATTTCGGATCAGACGCTTAAGACTGTTGCTTTTACGGCTGCTGTATTCGATATCGACCAGCATACCGAATCGATCTTCGAAAGACACCTCCTTCATCCTGGGGTCATCTTTTTGAGTGATAAAAGCATCTGACATCGCGGTAAGCCGCATTTCGATCAGCTTGTCGATCGTACTCTGATTCGTCATGATCCTCACCTCCTGTAGTAATCCGCACCGCGGGTCAATGCATGTTTGTTGGAAGAGGTATCTGTTTCCTTGACGAATCCTTCCGGTTTCTTCTGATCCTGTCCTGCAGCCAGGATGTTTTTGATGCTTTTGTAACTCGGAGTGGCCGTATAAGTCAGTGCCTTTGCACAGGCGGCTTCCAGACGATCGACGGAGTATCTGTCTGCCAGCTTCAGCAGCCCCATACAGCTTCGATAAGACTGTTGTTCCACTTTCAGAGAAGCAAGGATCGCATTGACTGCTGTACTTGTACTTGGACCGATCTGATCGGCCCATTTGCGAAAGCGATCTCCGTTCCACTCCAGATATTTCTGATGATCTTCCGGCATGTGCTGTGTAACCGTGCTGTACTGTCCCTTTCGGCCATACAGCCGCCGATGCGAGGCGACCCGGTTGTGATTGTAAAAAATCTCGATCGTGTTCTCTGTTGCTCTCACATCGACCTTACGTTTTATGAATTCATAAGGAACTGAGTATAGCATTCCGTCGACAGATATGTGATAATTAAACTGAACGGTTGCTGTTTTCCACTCAGCCAGTTCATAAGGGGCAGCCGGAAGCTTAGCCAGAAGTGGCAGCTCTTCGTCGCGGAAGATCTCGTACCGACTGCCTTCTTTCTTCTGAAACGGTCTTCTGCTGAACTCATAGAGTTTCTTTCGGATCGCTGTGTTGAGTTCCGCGAGAGAAAAGAACTGTTCATTTCGAAGAGCAGCCGTGATCCAGGTCGAGATGTTCCTCACGGATCCTTCTGCATTGGGCTTGTCTTTTGGAGATCTTACACGGGCTGGGATGATGGCGGTATTATAGTGTTCTGCCATCTCATGATACACGGCATTCACCTGCTGATCATACCAGTTTCCGGTATGGACTACAGAGGTTTTGCAGTTATCCGGAACCAGAATGCGGGTCACGCCGCCAAAGTATTCGTACATATGTACGTGCGCTGTGATCCATGCCTTTTGCTTTTCATTGATAAAGGCTTCCACATACGGATACTGACTGTAGGTCATGACTCCGACAAAAAGGTAGGCATTGATCGTTTCTCCGGTATCAGGATCAATGATCTGAGCAGGATCGCCGGCCCAGTCTACCTCGATCTGCTCACCGGGTTTTCGTCCGATATGCATGGCTGCATGCCGTTTCTGTTCATCCTGTTGGATGTAGTAACAGAACTGAGAATACATCAGAGGATCGTCGCCGGAAAGGCGGCATTCCTCCAGGTATTCGGTCCAGAGAAGCTTTTTGTTAACGCCGTTTCTCAGAAGCTCTTTCTGGATGTAGTCAAAGTCAGGCATCCGCTTATTGGTAGATGGTTCTGAATCATGAATGGCTGTTGGAAAAAGCAACTCTGCAAGGACAGCATCTGTCGTATTCTCATCGAGTGGCCACGAAATACCTGATTCCTTGGCTCGCTTGAGAACACGATTGACAGTTTTCTTCGAGACACCGCTGCTGTCAGCGATTCTCTGTTGGCTGATTCCCAGACTTGCGAGTCTGAGAATCTCTCGATACTTGGTCATAGGATAGACCTCCTGAAATAGATTTACGCAAGTGCGTATGAATCTATTGTAAGGCCTATCTATGACGGTTTCCACCATTCCGGAAAGTCGGTTTTCTATAATCCGGAACACCGGTTTCCTGATGTCCGGACTATGGGGACACGAGGACCGGAATACTCATGAAAGGTTCAGAATAATGAAACACTATTTTCGCTTCATATCAAA
>JAZUFC010000077.1:0-5328 GCA_045640465.1 Lachnospiraceae bacterium
GTCATTTCGGGCGGAACGATCTGCTTCACCTCTTCCGTCACATTGCAGACAGGATCATAATATTCCCGGCTCGGCGTACACATGCGGAAGAACATGTCGGACCACATGGACGGCTTGAAGCCGTATTTTCTGCAGAGGACCATCAGCTTTTCGAGATGCTTCTGCATGATCACGGAGCTGTCCAGATAACCGCCGTTTGAATCGATAAACCGGCCTCGGCCCAGAATGTAGGCTTCGTCCATCCCAAGATTGATCTTTTCGGACCTGAAGCATTCGCGCACGGAAGCAAGCATTCTGTCGATCAGCGGATAGACCTCTTCCTTCGCCACATTCAGAATATCGTCCCAGTCCTGAAGACCCTGATAAGCAGGCCACTGCAGGATGCCGTTCAGATGCGCCAGTGTCTGGATACAGGGGATCAGTTCAACGCCGAGCAATTCGCCGTAAGAGACCAGCTCCTTTAATTCCGCCTGTGAATAACGGCCGCGGAGCCTGCCGAAATACGGCTCTCCGGGGATCTCGTAGGTATCCTCCGTGTAGAGCTGAAGGGCATTGTAGCCCATGAGCGCCAGCACACGGATGAAACGCTTCATTTCGGAGACCTTCATGACAGCATTTCTGGAGCAGTCCGCCATGGCGGACAAGGTCGAAAAAGCGGGCGTCTCTGTGATATCAAAGGGCTCACTGTCCGTATAATGCCGTAAAAGAAGGGAAATGCCGCGGATGAGTGCGCTTCTGTTTCCGTAATACAGTTCATATTCCGGCGTTTCTCCCGCAAAGCTTTTTGTCAGGCGGACGCCTTTTCTGTCCTCGTTTACAACACGGACCCGGACCGCATCCGGAACCTGCTCTGTGCCGTTTCCGGGCACATCACAGCTGTGTCCCAGTTCATGAAGGACCTCTGAAACAGCGAAATAAGCATCCGACTGTTTTTCCATATCAAAAACAAACTGCATATCCTGTCCTCCGGTGATAAATATTTACTGACCTGCCGGTGTTTCTTCCGTTTCCGCGCCTTCCGAAGGTATCTCTTCCGTTTCTTCACCTTCCGCAGGCGTCTCTTCCGTTTCCGTATCTTCCGTCTGAGTCTCTTCCGGCTCTTCTAAAACGGCTTCGCAGCTCTTTCCGGTCATGTAATCGATCTCCACGCCGGGCTGCACATTATACACAAAAATACAGTAGCAGACGGTGGCTCCGCCGTCTTCCACCGACCAGCCTTCCATGATCACGCCTTTTGACAGGACCGATGCACCCTCGTAGACCGGCGTGACGCGGTAACGCACCAGACCGCCTGTTTCACGGATGATATCGGCGACCATCGTTTCGATGGGTACGAGTCCTTTCGTCTTCATATAGCGTGTTCCGGTAAACAGATTCAGGGGCTCAGATTCCTTTCCGGAAAGCTGCCAGCCGATCAGATTGCAGCGGCTGTACAGTTTTTTCCCTTCAATAAAGGAATAGCTGTCCTCCTGCCAGCCGGCAGGATAGATACTTGCGATATCGCTGCGGTTCTTTCCGGGCATGGACGCAGGTCCCAGGATCGCATCGGCCATGGTCAGACGTCCGAGCGAATCCGTGCCGTAATAGACCGTCTCTTCTTTTTCAAATTCCTCTGTCATGTCGAAGAACGGGAAGTTTCCGTTCAGAGAGACATACGGCTCTCCCGCATATTCCGGGATCTTCTGCGTTCTGAGTTCGCCCAGCGCTTCTCTCGGCGCCTTCAAAGCCTCTTCGGCCGTGCTTTCGTCCTCTGCATCTTCCGGATCATCTTCCTCTTCGGGCAGAGTTTCCTCTTCAGGCTCTTCCGCCTGATCCGTTGCCTCCTCCGCAGACGTCATCACGGCGACACGGTAATCGCCGTCACCTTCGTCCACCAGAACCACTGCGGGAATATCAGCGGTCTCCGCCACTTCCCGGAAGACCTCCGCTTTTTCCATGACAGCAGACCGGACCGCCCCGCAGCCTGAAAGGATCAGCCCTGCAGAAAGGACGACGGCAGGACACAGCATCCATCTTACTGATATTCTGTTTTTAACCGTTTTATCCTTTTTCAAAATATCTGTCTTTCCTCCCCGAGGGATCTTTCTTTTCCTGCAGTATGTGCCGGACAGGAACCTTGCATCCGGGAACACCGCCGGCTTTGCCGGCCGTTTATGCTTTCACGAGCAGGGCAACAGCCTCGATATTCTGCGTTCCCACAAACATATCCACTGCGCATGCACGTTCCATTTTATATCCGGCTGCCAGGAAAGATTCCAGATCGCGTACGAGCGATGTGGGTTTACAGGATATATACACGATGCGGTCGACGTCAAACGCAATGATCTTCTGAAGCGCCTTCGGATGGATCCCTTCTCTGGGCGGATCCAGCACGATGAGGTCCGGTTTTTCCGTGATCTCATCGATCACCTTCAGCACGTCACCGCACAGGAACTCACAGTTATTCAGTCCGTTCCGCTTTGTATTCTCACGGGCGGCCTGCACAGCCTCTTCCACGATCTCCACGCCGATGATCTTCTTTGCGGCAGGCGCAAGCACCTGTGCGATCGTTCCGGTTCCTGAATACAGGTCATAGACCTCTTTGTCCTTTGTGGTGCCGAGATAGCCGCGGACGGTATCGTAAAGCACCTCAGCTCCCGGTGTATTTGTCTGGAAGAAGGAAAAAGGCGTGATCTTGAATTCCAGATCAAACAGTTTTTCGGTAATATAGTCCTGTCCGTACAGGATCTCGGTCTTCTGACTCTTCACGACGTCGGCGTCGTCATCGTTCTGCATGTGCAGAACGGAAACGATCTTTCCGGCTGTGGAAAGAGAAAGAAGCGCATTCGCATACTCTTTATAATCCGGCTGCGGAGACTGTGAAGAAGTCACCAGCGCGACCATGATCTCTCCGGTCATCCGCGCTTTTCTGACCAGAAGATGCCGAAGAACGCCCGTATGACGGAGTTTATGATAATAGGGGATGTTCTGAAGCCTGAAGATCATCTGCGTGATGTTCAGGATCATGCGGAAATCCTCGTCCACGATCCTGCAGTCTTTCACGGGCACGATGTCATAGAAGCCGCCGCGTCTGTGAAGGCCTACGGTCAGCGGACCGTCCTTGACTTCGTTTCCGAAGGAATACTCCATCTTGTTCCGGTAGGCGAACTGAACGGGACTTGCCTTGATGCCTTCCCATTTATAATCCTGGCCGGTGGTATTTAAAAGTGAACGGATCTGAAATTCCTTGATCCGCATCTGCTGGATATACGGCACGCTCTGGTAAAGGCAGCCGCCGCACTGTCCGAAATGCGGGCAGACATCTTTCGCAGTTTCGTATTCGGACTTCTGAAGGACCTGAAGACACATGCCCTCTGCCTTCTGATTGCGTACCTTGGTTACTCTGAATTCGATCTTCTGTCCCGTGATCACGTTCGGGACGATGCATTCCTCTCCTTCTTCCGTTGTCACAATGGTCCGATTCGGGAATTTGATTTCCCCGGCAACCCCCTGGTAAACCTGACCTTTTTTCATTTGTATCTTATCCTCCGAACGGCAGCCATTTTTTCGCTGCCTTATTCTCTGCGCTCTGTTTCCCGAGACGCTCTCTCCGTAAAAAAGGGACCCGAAGGGCCCCTCTCATCACACATTCACAAATCGTGCAGCTTATGCTTCTTCGTCCAGAAAGTCGTCCTCATTGTCGTCCGGCTCTTCTGTTTCGGGGCTTTTCTTGTCTTTCAGCGTGAACAGGCGATAAACAAGATAACATAAAGCCACTGTAAGAAGCGCTGCTCCTGCCGCGGCAAAAACGATCAGCAGAAGCTGATCCTTTTCAATTTTCTTTCTGTTCTCGGCACTGAAAAAATCTTTTACAAAACGAATGATCCCGTCCATCACGTGAATCTCCTTTCATACAGCATTATCATAGCATAAAGAAAAATGAAAAGCAATTCTTTTCCTGTCCGCAGGACGTCTTTTCACAGAAAAAACACGATTCGAAAAAGGCCTCTCCTATTTCATCCGGAGCTTTCATAAACAGACTGCTTTCAGAAAGCCGTTACAGCTTCCGCAGCTTCGCAAAGCTTGCAAACATACGCTTTTCTCCGGCATCGTCAAAATTCACGAGTACTTCAAAATCCTTCTTTCCGTCCGTAATGTCAAGCACTGTTCCGTCGCCGAATTTCACATGATGCACCCGGTCGCCGATCCCGTATTCCAGAGAAGCCGCTTTTTCGACCTGAAATGTCTTTCCGAAGGAAGCCGGTGCTTTTGCCTGTGCACTGCCGGCGCTCTTTCCGGATCCGCCGGCGGAAGCCGTCCCGTAATTTCCTCCGAAGCCGCTCCCGGCATTCATGCCGAAGCTCTTTCCGAAACCGGTTTTGAAGCTCTGGCCGGAGCTTCTTCCGTCGAACGGATCTTCCCCGCCGGGGATCCACTTCTTTTCCACCTTCCGGTTCAGACCGAGCATATCCTCCGGGATCTCGCGGACAAAGCGGGAGATCATATTGTACATGACATCGCCGTTCATCGTGCGGCACTTGGCCGCAGAAAGCTTCAGTGTCTTTTTGGCTCTTGTGATGCCCACGTAACAGAGTCTTCTTTCCTCCTCAATGTCCATCGGATCTCCTGAAGAAATGGACAGATAAGAGGGAAACAGACCGTCTTCCAGGCCGCACAGATACACGTTTTCAAATTCAAGGCCCTTGGAGCCGTGAAGCGTCATCAGCACCATCCGGTCCTCATTTTCATCAAGCGAATCCACATCCGCCACAAGCGCGATCTCCTCCAGGAAATCGTTCAGAGTCGGCCGGTGTTCCTCCTCCCAGCTGTTCTCAAAATCGCGGGCTTTGGATACCAGTTCATCGATATTCTCTTTTTTCTGCTGTGCCTTCTCTTCGTCAAGCTCATCCAGCGTCGAATAATAGTCTGTTTTCCGGATGATCTCACGAATCAGCTGATCCATCGGAATAGCGTCGTCAGGGTCTCCGATGACGCCGGCGTCCTCCCGTAGCTCCCCGATCAGGTGATAGAAGGCCTGCAGCTTCGCAGCTGCGCGGGAGACACCGGGCACGAGGTCCGATTTGCGGAGCGTTTCCAGAAGGCTCATCTGATTGGCTGTGCCGTAGATGAGCAGCCTGTCGATCGTGGCCTGTCCGATGCCGCGCTTCGACACATTGATGATCCGCTGCGTGGCAACATCGTCCTTTCCGGTCGCGACGGTCTTCATATAAGCGATCAGGTCCTTGATCCCCGCGCGCTGATAGAAGTTCACGCCGCCCACCATTCTGTAGGGGACGTTCAGCGCGATGCATTTTTCTTCAAATGCACGGGACTGGGCGTTGGTACGGT
>JAZUFC010000078.1:0-4555 GCA_045640465.1 Lachnospiraceae bacterium
CCTTGGGGGATCCGCAAGGAGGAGAGTATGCCAGAGAAAATTATCGGAATCATTATTATCGTACTGCTGTTGCTGCTGATCTTTTCAAATATGCATGTCGTACCGCAGGCGACAGAATTCGTACTTGAGCGTCTCGGAAAATATCATACGACCTGGAGCGCGGGCCTTCACATCAAGTTACCGTTCTTTGACCGGATCGTCAAAAAGATCACGCTGAAGGAACAGGTGCTTGATACACCGCCGCAGCCGGTCATCACAAAAGATAACGTCACGATGCAGATCGATACGATCGTTTACTATCATGTATTTGATTCCAAGCTGTTTGCATACGGCGCAGTCGATCCGATCTTTGCAATGAGCACACTGACCGCGACAACCCTTCGTAATATCATCGGTGATCTGAATCTGGACGAGACTCTGACTTCCAGAGACACCATCAACACCAACCTGACAGAGACACTGGATGTCGCAACAGACCGCTGGGGTATCAAGATCAGCCGCGTGGAATTAAAGAACATCATCCCGCCCGCAGAGATCCAGGCAGCCATGGAGAAGGAAATGAAGGCGGAACGTGACCGTCGTCAGACCGTTCTTCAGGCAGAAGGTCATAAACAGGCTGTCATCACCAGAGCAGAAGGTGACAAGCAGGCGATGATTCTGGAAGCGGAAGGTGAAAGAGATGCGCGGATCGCCCGTGCAGAAGGTGAAGCGAAGGCGGTCTTACTGGCAAAGCAGGCTGAGGCTGACGGTCTCAAGGCTTTGAAGAGCGCAAATGTTGACGATTATGTCATTGAACTGAAAAAATATGAAGCGCTGGTCAAGATGGCAGACGGTAAGGCTTCCAAGCTGATCATTCCCACAGACGCCGTACAGGCAGTGAAAAAGAATGTCATGTTTACGGAAACCACCGGCATCGGCGATGTGACTCCTCCGGCTCCGGAAGAAGCCGCAAAGCCGGAAGAGGATGAGTGCTGTGAACGTTTTGACGATATCGGTCTCTGATCAGCCGTGAACGGCCAGAACGTAGATCAGGACGGCACAGATCGCCAGAACCAGCATGAATAAGGCGAACGACATGGTATCGATCAGATCATGGGTATCATGACGGATCAGGTTGAGGAGCCTGCGTCTGAAAGAGGGCGCGGACTCCTCTTCGTTTTTCACGGGGCTGTCACGGTAGACAGTCTTCCTGAGAAGAAGAACGAAAGCGTCCAGAAGATCAGAAACAGTTCTGGAAAGGATGCCGCTTACCCGTACAGACGCACGGTAAACAGGTCCTGTGACGGTGTTTTCGCCAAACAGCGAGGATGCAGCACCGGAGAGACGCAGAATCCCGTGGAAAGCAGGCCGCGTAAGCTTGTTTTCGCCGAACAGCGAGGATGCAGCGCCGGAGAGACGCAGGATCCCGTGGAAAGCAGGCCGCGTAAGCTTGTTTTCGCCGAAGACCGATGCGGCATGTCCGAAAGTGAAGGGCAGGATATCCAGAAGTACGGGACGGTATATCCGGTCTTCCAGATCGAGTTTTCCGGGCCAGCGGTTCAGATATTTTCCGTCCTTCATGAGAAGCTTCCGGATCACAAACAGATACAGAAGGGTGCCGATCACAATGGAAATGAGGCCGCCCTTCAGATTCTCAAAGGAGAAATAGTGAACTGCATGCTCGGGACGTGCGCCGTGCAGGAAATCGGTTCCGATATCTGCGATACGGTTCATGACCCGGTTTGCAAGCAGTCCGAGCACTGGGAGTACGGATGCGGAAAGGATCAGCGCGATCCGGCTCAATATACTCATGTAAGGCTTTCTGCAGTGCACGGGTTCTTCCGACGGGTCCGGTTTTTCCGCAAAAATGCAGACATAAAGCTTGGTCATATAGGAAAGCGTCATGCCGCCGGAGATCAGGAAGATCCATTCCACGACCTTCAGAAGCGGTCCGTAGACCGCGGAGGCTTCCACAATGCCTTCATGCAGAAGGGTCTTGGAGATATAACCGTTCAGTCCGGGAATACCGCTGATTCCCGCCGCGCCTAAAAGGAAACAGATCTTCAGAAGCGTCTTGTCCCGTCCGAAACCTTTCAGACGGTTCAGGTCCAGCGTATGTGCGTTCATATAGACCACACCTGCGCACATGAACAGAAGAAGCTTGAACAGGGAGTGGTTGACCATGTGCAGAAGAGCGCCGCGGGCAGCCAGTGCATTCTCTTCGCCGAGAAGGCAGGAGCAGCCGATGCCGATCAGAATGAAGCCGATCTGAGACATGGAGGAGCAGGCGAGCGTCCGTTTGAGATCCACGGAGAACATCGCAAGAAGCGCGCCCAGAAACATCGTGATGACGCCGAGCGTCAGGATAACGGTTCCCCAGGCGGGATCTTCCCGGAAAATATTGCAGGAGATGGCGAGGATCCCGAAAATGCCTGATTTTGTCAGAACGCCGGAAAGAAGCGCAGAAGCCGGAGCGGGTGCGACCGGGTGTGCTTTCGGAAGCCAGATATGGACCGGGAACATGCCGGCCTTGGCGCCGAAGCCGAACAGGATGCAGGCACCGGCGATATACAGGATCTTTTTGTTTTCACAGGTTTCTGCCAGTTCATAAAGCAGGGAGATCTTCGTTGTACCGAGCTGCCACTGAAGCAGGAAGATACCCATTAAGGCAGTCAGACCGCCGATCACGGCAACGGCGAGATAGGTATTTGCCGCACGGATCGCACCGTCCGTCTCCTCCTGAATGACCCAGGGGAAGGACGTAAAGGACATGACTTCAAAGAAGAAAAGCGCAGTGAACAGGTCAGCGGAAAGAAACACGCCCATGGTGGCGGAAAGCGTCATCAGGTTAAAGAAGAAGTAGCGTGCAAGCTTGTGGTGCCCTTCAAAATAGTCTTTGGAAAGTGCCATCGTCAGAAGCCACATGAAGGCAATGATAATGCAGTAAACTTTCCGGAAACCGTCATTCTCCATCATGATGCCGCAGGAGGCAATACCCTGAAGGGCGATCTCCTTTGCAGGAAGAAAAGCGGCCGCGAGAGACGCCAGAAACTCCAGAAGACAGGTCAGAAGCGCTGTATAATAATATGTTTTTTCGGATCTCCGTCCGGGGAAATATCCGATACAGGCCGCAAGAAGCGGCAGAAGGATCAGAATCAGCAGCATGTTGGATTCCTTTCTGTCTGACAGAATCGATCAGTCAAAAGATGTCCGGCGTCAGGTTACCAGAGTGAAACAGAAGCGGCGATCCTGCCTGCGGCATCCGCGATCGGACCGCTGAAAAAGCCGGTCAGCAGAATGCCGATGGCAAGAATGACCATCGGAGCAAGCATCAGAAGAGAAGGCTCTTCGCGCTTTTTTTCACCGTCAGGGAGACGTCCTTTTCCTTTTTCAGGGAAGAACGCATGCCGGAGAACGGTGAAGCAGTAGACTGCGGTCATCAGTGCAGCGGCAAGGATCACACCCGCACCGATATAAGCGCAGACCGTTCCGTCCGCCGCGGCAGCAGTCAGAAGATACCACTTGCTGACGAAGCCTGAGAAAGGCGGAATGCCTGTCAGTGCCAGTGCGGAAACGGTAAAGCAGGCAAAGGTGACCGGCATGCGAAAACCCATGCCGTCCATATCGCGCACATATTCCTTCCCGGTACGGTGAAGCACCGCTCCGGCTGCAAAGAAGCCGAGGATCTTGATCTCTGCATGGAAAGCCATGTGAAGCAGACCGCCCTGCAGACCGGTTTCGCTCATCAGAAGCACGCCGAACAGGATGTAGGAAAGGTTGGCGGAAGTCGAATAGGCAAGCCTTCTTTTCCAGTGAGTTTCCTTTACGGCCCGTGCCGCACCGTAGAAGACGGTGAATATGGCGGCGCCGATCACGACATACTGCGCCCAGGTGTTTTTCAGAAGCTCCGTACCGTAACCGAAATAGGTCAGACGGATAACGGCAAAGACGCCGGATTTGACGACAGCCACCGCATGAAGAAGAGCGGTAACGGGCGTGGGTGCGACGGAGGCTTTCGGAAGCCATTCATTCAGCGGGAAGACAGCCGCCTTCACGCCGAAGCCGAAGAAGCCGATCACATAGAAAAGTCTTGTGATATCCGGGCTGAAAGAGGCCGGTCCGCCGGTTGCCAGATAGATCATCGAGACGAGCGCAAATGCCGCACCGCCCAGTGAAAATGCAAAGTAAGTCATGGCCGCACGTACGGCAGCGCGGGTCTTGGTATGCATGACAAGGGGAACTGTAGTCAGTGTCAGCATTTCGTAGAAGCAGTACAGAGAGAACAGATTTCCGGCGAAAGCGATACCGAGCGTTACACCGTAAGCCAGGGAGAAAAACGAAAAGAACGTATGCTGACGGGGATCCTCTTCCAGATATTCAAATCCGTAAAGAAGGGTCAGCGGCCAGAGCGTGGCAATGATTCCCGCGAAGAATCTTCCGAGACCGTCCTGACGGAGAGTCAGCGTAAAATCTCTGGTAAAATCAAGCAGGACCAGCGGTTCGCTTTCCCCTGTCAGAATAATCAGCCAGGTGAGAACGGACGTGATCAGGGTAAATATCAGTGTGAAGATCCGAA
>JAZUFC010000079.1:0-4423 GCA_045640465.1 Lachnospiraceae bacterium
GTTCGGCGACCTGACGGAGGAGGAATGCCGCAGCGCATACCGTGAGATCCTGGAGGCAGGCTGTAAAGAAGATGTGGACGGCATCATGCTGGAGACCTTCTTTGATCTTGAAATGATGCGGATCGCGACGGAGGAGGCGAAAAAATACGGACTGCCCGTCATCAGCAGCATGACCTTCGAGAAGTCCGGCAGAACGCTGATGGGAAATTCCGTCTCAGAGATCGCCGAAGTTCTGACGGAAGCCGGTGCGGATGCGCTCGGCCTGAACTGTTCCGTCGGCCCGAAGGATGCGCTTCCCATCATCCGGGAATTTGCCGCCTGCACGGATCTGCCGCTCTCCTTCAAGCCGAATGCAGGTCTTCCCGCATCCGCAGGAAGACTGGAACTTCCCTATACGGCAGAGACCTTTGCCCGGGACTGCGCTGCCGCCTTCCCGATCGTCACTTATATCGGTTCCTGCTGCAACTCGGATCCCGATTATATCACCGCCCTGCAGAAATATGAAAAAAAGTGAACCGCACCGTTTCGTGCATCGCACTTTTGCGGTCTGAATTGTACAGAATTACAAAACACTTCGCTTTTTTGAAGATTTACTTTTCCCGAACAGGGTGCTATCCTTATTTTTAAGAAACTACGGATAAACCGAAAAAGTCTGTTTGCAGTTCCATCGTAAACGGGCTTTTTTATGTCCTTTTTTCTGAAAAAGCCGTCTGAAAACGCGCCTTTTTCCTTATCTGCGAATACCGGCACGCTTTATACGCGGCAAAAGAGGTGAAAGTTTATGGAAAGCAACAACAAACGGTATCCCAAAGGAAAGCTTGGCTGGCTCTGGGAAAACATCAAGGGTTACCGCGCTCTGTACATCATCGTGATGATCGGATCGATCGTTTACCAGATGCTGAGCCTGACGATCCCCTATTTTTCCGGACAGATCGTGGATCTGTTCCTGTCCGGCGAGAACGCTGCGGACAATCTCCTGAACAACCGTGCAGGCTTTTACAGGCTTCTCGGCCTGATGGTCGGCCTGACCGCACTCAGAAGCCTTGTCGTCTACGGCGACTGCATGGGCTATGAATATGTTTCCCTCAAGGTCCATTACCGGATCCGTGTCGCCCTGTACGAAAAGATCCAGCGGCAGGATATGTCCTTCTACAACACCTACCGCACCGGCGATCTGATGACCCGCGTCACCGGCGACCTGGATTCAGTGAGACACATGGTCACCTGGGTCGTCCGTATGGTGATCGAATCCTTCTCCCTGTTCTTTACGACAGCCGCCTTCTTCTTCTATCTGAACTGGAAGATGGCGCTGTGTCTTCTGACCGTATCCCCGTTCGTTTTCATCATTATCTTCTTTTTCCGTAAAGAAGTCTCTCCCATGCACAAGCTTCGCCGTGAGAAGTTCTCTCAGCTGAATACCTGTGCTCAGGAGAACATCTCCGGCAACAAGGTCGTCAAGGCCTTCGCACGGGAGGATTTTGAGATCGAGAAGTTCGACCTGTGCAACACCGATTTCCGTGATACGGCAAGAAGAACACAGCGGGTATGGCAGAAATACTTCCCCTATGTCAATACGATCTGTAATCTGCTGCCCTTCATCCTGCTTCTTGTCGGCGGTATTTTCATGATCCGCGGCGAAATGACAATGGGCCAGTACGTCTCCTTCTCCGGTCTCACCTGGGCCATCACCAACCCCATGCAGCAGATGGGCAATATCATGAATGAATGGCAGAACTTTTCCGCTTCCGCTGACAAGGTCATGGAGATCTATTATTCGGAAGCCGGCATCCGGGATCCGGAGGACGCGATCTCCCATCCGGAACCGTTTGAAGGAAAAATCGAATTCGATCATGTGGACTTCCAGTATGAGGACGGCGACATTCCCGTGCTCTATGACATCAATTTCACGGCGGAGCCCGGAGAGACCATCGCGATCATGGGTGAGACCGGCTGCGGAAAGACCACACTCACCAACCTCCTGCCGCGCTTCTTCGAACCCACGTCAGGCGAAGTCCGGATCGACGGGATCCCCGTCAACCGCTTCAAGCTGGAGGAGCTCCGGAAAAATATCGGTATCGCCACGCAGGACGTACTGCTCTACTCGGATTCCATTGAGGGAAATATCTCCTTCGGTGATCTTGATCTGAGCCATGAGGATGTCGTAAAATTCGCCGGCTATTCTCAGGCCGCGGATTTCATCGACAAAATGCCGGAAGGCTACGAGACCATCGTCGGTGAACGCGGCGTCGGTCTTTCAGGCGGTCAGAAGCAGCGAATTTCGCTTGCCAGAGCGCTTGCGATCCGACCCTCCATTCTGATTCTGGACGACACTACCTCAGCGGTCGATATGGAGACTGAGAAGCTGATTCAGGAAGCACTCGGACAGCTCGATTTCACCTGTACCAAGATCATTATCGCTCAGCGGATCTCCTCTGTGAAAGACGCTGACAAGATCATGATCATGCAGCACGGCCGGATCACGGAAAGCGGCACCCATGAGGAGCTGCTCCGGAAGAAGGGGTATTATTACGAACTCGTAAAGCTGCAGACCGGTCTCAGCGACGACGAACTGTAAGGAGGCGGCAACAGACATGGCAAGAAAAAACACTTACAGAGAAGATGAAATTCTGCAGGAGCCTTTTAATATCAAGCACCTGATCCGCGCATTCGTCTATATCAAAAAATACATCGGCCTGATGATCCTGGCGCTTGTGATCAGTGCGCTCGGCGGTCTCTGCGGCCACTACGCACCGCGTATCATCCAGAAAGCACTGGATATCGCAATCCCGAATAAAGATCTCCGGTATCTGACGGTTCTCGCCTGCATCATGATGGGGATCTATATCCTGAATACCGTATTCAACACGCTCCGGAACCGCATCATGATCAACGTCAGCCAGAGCATCGTCTACGATATCCGTACCGATCTGTTCAAGCATCTGCAGGAGCTCTCCTTCCAGTATTACGACGACAGACCTCACGGCAAGATCCTGATCCGTGTCGTCAACTACGTCAACTCCGTTTCAGACATGCTCTCAAACGGTCTGATCAACATCATCCTTGAGGTCTTCAACCTGTCCTTCATCGTTGTCTTCATGTTCAGTACGGACGTGCAGCTTTCTCTGGTGGTTCTGGCCGGTGTTCCGCTCCTCTTCCTATTCATGATGTGGATCAAAAAGAGACAGCGCAGAGCCTGGCAGATCCAGTCGAACCGGAATTCCAACCTGAACGCCTATCTGCAGGAGAACATCACCGGCGCGAGAGTCACTCAGGTTTTTGCAAGAGAAGACGAAAATGCCCGCATCTTCAACGGTCTGGCGGAAAGATGCCGGAGCGCATGGCTTCGCGCGACCGCCTATTCCAACCTGATGTGGCCGACGATCGACCTGATCTCCACCGTGATCCGTGCAGCGATCTTCCTGTTCGGTCTGGTCATCTTCGGTGCGGGCAACAAATCCCTCGGTACCATCGTGGCCATTTCCAGTTACGCGGCGTCCTTCTGGCAGCCCATCTCCAACCTCGGCAATATTTTCAACAACTTTCTGAACAATATCGCCTATCTGGAGCGTATCTTTGAAACGATCGACGAGCCTGTCACCGTAAAAGACGCGGAAAACGCCTACGAGCTTCCGCATGTCTTGGGTCAGGTGACCTTCGATCATGTGGTCTTCTCCTATGATGAAACAAAGACCGTTCTGAATGATGTTTCCTTTACCGTCAGTCCCGGTGAAATCGTGGCGATCGTCGGTCCCACTGGTGCAGGAAAGAGTACTATCATCAACCTGCTCTCCCGTTTCTACAATGTCAATTCCGGACGTGTTCTGATCGACGGACATGATATCTCTCAGGTCACACTGCATTCTCTTCGCTCCAGCATGGGCATTATGATGCAGGACAGCTTCATCTTCTCAGGCACCATAGAAGACAACATCCGCTACGGAAAGCTGGATGCAACACCTGAAGAGATCCGTAAAGCAGCCGTGACCGTCTGCGCGGATGACTTCATTTCAAAGACGCCTGACGGCTATCAGACCGAAGTCAAGGAGCGCGGCTCCACCCTGAGTCAGGGCCAGAAGCAGCTGATCTCCTTTGCAAGAACACTTCTTTCCGATCCGTCCATCCTGATCCTTGATGAAGCCACATCAAGCATCGATGTACAGACAGAAAAGGCACTTCAGACCGGTCTGAACGCCATGCTGAAGGGCCGTACCTCCTTCATCATCGCCCACCGTCTTTCCACGATCCGCAACTGCGACCGCATCATGTACATTGATAACGGCGGCATTAAGGAGACCGGTACGCACGATGAGCTGATGGCAATGAAGGGCCTGTACTACAAGCTCTACACCGCACAGCTGCAGGAAATGCAGAAACAGTGATCTGCCTGCACAGAAAATGTCCCGGAGGACCTGATTCCTCCGGG
>JAZUFC010000080.1:0-3441 GCA_045640465.1 Lachnospiraceae bacterium
TCCAGCAGTTCTACAACATGGTGGACTCCATCGTTGTCGGCAAGTTCGTTTCTTCCGGTGCTCTGGCGGCAGTCGGCACCTGCGCGCCGATCTCGATGCTTCTTGTCGGACTGATGTCCGGTTTTACGATGGGTGCGTCCGTTGTCGCGGCGCAGTTCATCGGCGCCGGTCAGAAGCACAAGATCAAGCCGACCATCTCCACGACCTTTCTGTTTCTGGTCTCGCTTGCGGTCGTTGTCACGATCCTGTTTGAAGTCCTTTCCGCGCCGCTTCTCAGACTGCTGCAGGTACCGGAAGACATTTTCGACGATACACTCCAGTATTTCCGCATTTACGTATTCGGCATGGTCTTCATGGCGCTTTATAACTTCTTCGCGGCTTTCCTGCGTGCGATGGGTGATTCCAGAACACCTCTCTATTTCCTGATCATTTCCAGCGTCCTGAACATCTTCGGAGACCTCTTCTTCGTACTGGTGCTTCACCGCGGCTGTGACGGCGTGGCATACGCAACCGTCATCGCACAGTTCATTTCCGTAGTCTGCTGCTTTATCTTCGTCGGCAGAAAGAATGAATATTTCTCCTTCAAAAAGAAGGAGGATCTCGTTTTTGACAAAAAGATCTTCAAGGATATCCTGCGTCTCGGTCTGCCCTCCTGTCTGCAGGGTGCATTGAGCTCTGTCGGCATGCTGGTGGTCCAGGGCCTCATCAATTCCTTCGGCTCCGTCAATCTGGCGGCTTATACGGCTGCCGCCAAAATGGAACAGATCTGCAATATGCCGACCATGGCCATGGGGCAGGGACTTGCACTCTATGTAGGCCAGAACATCGGTTCCGGTGAAAAGACAAGAGCCAAAAAGGGCATGTTCTATTCAGGCGCCTTCGGCGCTCTGGTCGCTGTCCTTCTGTCCGCTTCGATCTTCCTTGCAGGTCCCGCCATCATGAGGCTGTTCGTCAATGCGGAAGACGCGGAGGTCATCAATATCGGTGCGAAATTCATGCGTACCTGGGCACCCTTTATTCTGCTCCACGCAGTCGGTGAGCTGTGCATCGCATTTCTCCGCGGTTCCGGAGACTCCATGTTCGCCATGTATTCGATGCTTTCGGATCTCGGCGGAAGAGCCGCTGCGGCTTATCTGTTTGCGCTTGCCCTCAAGGGCGGTTTCATGAGTATTGCCTATTCTCTCGTGGTCGGCTGGGTCATCAGCGCGATCGTCGGCTGGGTCCGCTTCCTGACAGGCGGCTGGCAGAGAAAGGCTGTTGTAAAGAAAGTGTGATCCTATGCTGATTCTTGCTTCTAAATCCCCCAGACGGCAGGAGCTTCTGACACTCGCCGGACTTGAGCATATCTGCATTCCCTCCGATGTGGAGGAGATCGTACCGGAAGGAACGCTTCCCGAAGACCTTCCCGCGCTTCTTGCGCTCCAGAAGGCGGAAGCCGTATTTTCCGCCCATCCGTCCGATACTGTTTTAGGTTCGGATACCATCGTCGTTTCAGACGGACAGATCCTCGGAAAACCGAAGAATGAAGAGGACGCTTTTTCAATGCTCCGCGCGCTTTCCGGAAAAGCGCATACCGTCTATACAGGCGCGGCCATCCTGGCTCATGACCGCCGCGAGGTATTCACCTCTGCGACGGAAGTCGTCTTCTATCCGCTTTCCGATGAAGAGATCCGCGCATACATAGCGACCGGCGAGCCCATGGACAAAGCAGGCGCCTACGGCATTCAGGGAAAAGGTTCCCTGTTTGTCAAAGAGATCCGCGGTGATTATTACACCGTTGTCGGACTTCCGCTTGCAGAAGTTGCAAGAAGACTGAAAGCGTTCTGAGTATCAGTCTGATGTCATACACGTATAAAGAAAGCAGCTCCTAACGGAGCTGCTTTCTTTATACTTAAAACTGTTTTGAAGTCTGTCAGTTCAGACTGTCATGCAGGATCTGCTTCGTCTGCGGAAGATCCGGCACCAGATCGTAGCCGTCGTTGTGATACAGTCCGTCGTAGGGGATCCGCTGCTCTGCCAGCTGATAGTCCTTTGCATCCAGAAGATCCAGACAGAAGCTGATCAGCTCCAGATCCTTGAAATTGTAATTCACATAGCCCATTCCGTTCTTCACAACGCTTAAAAGCTCCAGCGGTTTCAGTGTTTTCAGCTTGCCGGCCATCGCGGTCAGCACGTCCCGCTGCCGTCTTGTCCGTTCATAATCATTTCCGCCCGAAAAACGGTCTCTGGAATGTTTAAGCGCCTGTTCGCCGTTCAGATGAACGACCTGCGTTCCGGCGATCGAAAGGCCGACATACTCCGCCTCGGCGGGGGTCATCGTCACGTCCACACCGCCCAGCATATCCACCAGTGAGACCATGTTGTTGAAATCGATCCAGACATAATGATCGATCGGCACGTCAAATACCGACGTGAGCGTCTGCACCAGAAGATCCGGTCCCGCGAGTGCAAAAGCGGAATTCAGCTTCCGTTCACCGTAACCGGGGATATTCACACGGGTATCGCGCATGAAGGAGGTCATGATGATCTTCTGTCTGGTATGGTTGATCGTGAGCAGGATCATGGTATCCGAGTTTCCGTACCAGGTCGAATCCCGCCGGTCTACGCCGATCAGCAGGATGTTGTCTGTATCGCAGACGATGCTGTCCTCCGTTGTCTGCGCTTCCTGATCGGTTTCATCCTCATCACCGGATCCTGTTTCCTCATCCTCGTCACCGGATTCCTTTTCATCGACCGAAGTCTTTTCATCGTCTTCGATCTTCTGATCGGATGAAGGATCCTCTGCCGGCAGATAACCGCTGCAGCCTCTCATGCCGCCGGTACAGGAGGTCGTCAGAAGAAGCACCAGAACCAGCCAGATCACAAGTCCTTTTCTTTTCATTTTCAGAAATTCCTTTCTTTACTGTTTTTCCCCGTCACAAAAATGCCGAACATTTCAGAAAGAGATATGAACCTGTCAGCCCTCAGCCACAATGTTGTTGATCCAGATGTTTTTCTTTACCATAATGTAGCCGATAATACATTTTAACACATCCGACGCGCTGACGCAAACAAAGATCAGAATTGCCGAAAGATCCGTGCAGCGGCTCAGTATAAAGGCGATCGGCACACACACGACCCACGTGAAAGCGCAGTCAAACAGGAAAGTGATGACTGTCTTTCCGCCCGAACGGAGCGTAAAGTACGTGCAGTGCGTAAACGCATACATCGGCGTGCACAGCGCATAGATCCGCATGATCACAGACGCCAGATGCTTGGCTTCATCATTCGTATTGTAGATCTGCGGGAAGAAGAAGGAGAAGATCAGAAGAAGGACAGTCGTGATCAGGCTGAAGACCACCGAAAATGCGATGATCTTGTTGTCCGTGTCCTTTGCTTCGTCCAGTCTGCCCGCGCCGAGAAGCTGTCCCACTATGATGGAGACCGCATTGCCCATAGCCA
>JAZUFC010000081.1:0-6996 GCA_045640465.1 Lachnospiraceae bacterium
CCTGGCGGTCGCACGCCAATCTCATCTATTCGAACTGGCTGAACTATTTCGTCTATCAGACGACACCGTACGATCTTTCAAAGATCCGGTAAAAGAGATCATTCCCCGCGAAACTTTTTTCACGGGTCATGCTACAAAGAGGAGGTTACTTATGGCAAAACTGACTTTTAAGACAGACAACTGCAAAGGCTGCGGACTCTGTGTGGACGCCTGCCCGAAGCATCTTCTGAAGCTGTCTCAGGAAAAGATCAACAAGAAGGGACATCATCCCGCGGAACTCACCGATGAAGCGGCCTGTGTCGGCTGCGCATCCTGCGCCATGATGTGCCCGGACTGCATTATTACAGTGGAAAGGTAAGGTGATCGTATGGCAGAAAAAGTATTGATGAAGGGAAATGAAGCGATCGCGGAGGCTGCCATTTTAGCAGGCTGCCGTTTCTACTTCGGTTATCCCATTACCCCTCAGACAGAGGTCGCGGCATATATGGCAAAGCGTATGCCGAAGATCGGCGGAACCTTCCTTCAGGCGGAATCCGAGATCGCTGCGATCAACATGGTTTACGGCGTATCCTCAACAGGCAAGCGCGTCATGACATCCTCATCCAGCCCGGGAATCTCCTTAAAGCAGGAGGGCATCTCCTATCTGGCAGGCTCTGATCTTCCGGCACTGATCGTGAACGTTCAGAGAGGCGGCCCCGGTCTCGGCGGCATTCAGCCTTCCCAGTCCGATTACTTCCAGGCGACCAAGGGCGGCGGACACGGCGATTATCATCTGATCGTTCTGGCACCCGCATCCGTACAGGAAATGGCTGAACTGACCGTGAAGGGCTTCGAACTGGCTGACCAGTACCGCATGCCCGTCATGATCCTTGCAGACGGTACCATGGGACAGATGATGGAGCCCGTATCTCTTGATTTCGAGTTTGCGGCACCTGTCGAAAAGCCCTGGGCGACCACAGGCACAAAGATGGAGAGAGAGCACAATATCGTCAATTCCCTCTATCTGGTTCCCGAAGTTCTGGAAAAGGTCAATTTCGAGCGCTATCAGCGTTATCAGTATATCGAAGAGAATGAGACCCGTTACGAAGAGTACATGACCGAGGACGCAGACATCGTCATCGCGGCTTTCGGCATTGCAGCCCGTGTGGCAAAGAACGCCATCAACGCAGCGCGCGCGAAGGGCATCAAGGTCGGTCTCATCCGTCCCATCACACTCTGGCCGTTCCCGAAGGCTCCCTTTGAGAAGGCGGCACAGACGGCAAAGGCATTTATCAGCGTGGAGCTGTCCATGGGTCAGATGATCGAGGACGTCCGTCTTGCAACCGGCATGAAGGCGCCCGTCACCCTCTGCAACCGTGCAGGCGGCATGATCCCCTCTCCGGAACAGGTTCTTGCTGAAATCGAAAAAGTGAATGGAGGGCTTGAATAATGGTCGTATTTGAAAAACCTCACGCATTGATTGATGTGCCGTTACATTACTGCCCCGGCTGCACCCACGGTATCATTCACCGTCTGGTCGCAGAGGTCATCGACGAACTGGGTATCGAAGGCAGGACCATCGGTATCGCACCCGTCGGCTGTTCTGTTATGGCTTATGACTATTTTAACTGTGATATGATCGAGGCGGCTCACGGCCGTGCTCCGGCAGTCGCTACAGGCGTCAAGCGTTCCGATCCCGAGAACCACATCGTTTTCACCTATCAGGGCGACGGCGATCTGGCTTCCATCGGTATGGCTGAGACCGTCCATGCGGCAACCAGAAACGAAAACATCACCATCATTTTCGTCAACAATGCGATCTACGGCATGACCGGCGGACAGATGGCACCCACCTCCCTTCCCGGACAGGTCACTCAGACCTCGCCCTACGGAAGAGATGTCAAGGCCTGCGGCTATCCCATCCGTGTCTGCGAAATGCTCGCAACACTGGACGGACCGGAATATCTCGAGAGAGTCACGGTCAACAGCGTAGCCAATATCAGAAACGCAAAGAAGGCCATCAAGAAGGCATTCCAGAACCAGATCGACGGAAAAGGCTTCTCACTGGTCGAGGTCGTTTCTTCCTGCCCGACCAACTGGGGCATGACGCCGCAGGAGGCACTGCAGTGGATCAATGACAAGATGCTTCCCTACTACCCGCTGGGATGCTACAAGGATCGTTCAAAGGAGAAGGAGGCATAAAAAATGACAAGACAGTTTTTATTCTCAGGCTTCGGCGGACAGGGTATTCTTTTTGCAGGCAAGTTCCTTGCTTATAAGGGACTGATGGAAGGCAAACAGGTCAGCTGGCTTCCCTCCTACGGTCCGGAGATGCGCGGCGGCACAGCAAGCTGCTCCGTCATCATCAGCGATGACCCGGTCGGTTCCCCGATCGTTTCCAATCCGGACGTACTCGTAGCCATGAACCTGCCGTCACTGGACAAGTATGAGTCCACCGTGGCAAAGGGCGGCATCATCTTCGCAGACTCCACACTGATCGAAAGAAAGGTTGAGCGTGATGACGTGACCGTATATTATCTGCCCGCAACTCAGCTTGCAAGCGACAACAACATGAACACACTGGCAAACATGATCCTCATCGGCAAGATCCTGGAGGTCCTTGACGAGTATTCGGAAGAGGGCGTGCGTGCGGCACTTTCAAAGGTCGTTTCCGCAAGACATCAGGATCTGTATGATGTGAATCTGAACGCGATGGAGATCGGCAGAAACTTTCAGTAAGGTTTCTGCAGGATAAACAGGCAGGCCGCCGGCTTCAGTGCGGCGGCCGCAGACTGATAAAGGAGAATCAAATGGATATCAAGTTCGTAAAAGCTGACCAGTTGAAGGAAAAGACAGCTGACGTCGCAGCACTCGGCTTCGGCAAGGTATTTTCCGATTATATGTTCCTGATGGATTACACGAGAGGCGAAGGCTGGAAGGATGCCCGCATCGTTCCGTTCCAGAATCTTTCCATCCATCCCGCTTCAACCGTTCTTCATTACGGTTCCGAGATCTTCGAAGGTCTGAAGGCATACCGCCGCGCTGACGGCAAGGTACAGCTGTTCCGGCCCATCGAGAACGCAAAAAGAATGAACAATTCCGCAGAGCGTCTCTGCCTGCCGCAGATCCCCGAGGAGGATATCCTTCAGGCGATCACAGAGCTTGTAAAGCTCGAGCAGGACTGGGTACCCTCTCAGGAAGGCACCTCCCTTTACATCCGTCCGTTCCTGTTCGGAAACGATGAAACACTCGGTGTGCATACCGTACAGCATGCGACCTTCTGCATCATCCTTTCTCCCTCAGGGAGCTACTATAAAGAAGGCATCAACCCGGTCAAGATCATGATCGAGGATCAGGATGTCCGTGCGGTCCGCGGCGGCACAGGCTATGCAAAGTGCGGCGGCAACTATGCAGCTTCCAACAGAGCCGGCGAAAGAGCAGAACAGATGGGCTACTCTCAGGTACTGTGGCTGGACGGTGTTGAAAGAAAGTACATCGAGGAAGTCGGTGCGATGAACGTTATGTTCAAGATCGGCGGCGAGATCGTGACTCCGAAGCTCACCGGTTCCATCCTGCCCGGCATCACCAGAAAGTCCTGCATCGAAGTTCTGAAGTCCGAAGGCTATACCGTAAACGAGCGTCTGCTTTCCGTAGATGAGCTTGCAAAGGCTATGGAAGACGGTACACTGGAAGAAGCATGGGGCTGCGGTACGGCAGCAGTCGTATCTCCGATCGGTGAACTGATGTACAAGAATCAGAAGTACATCGTCAACGAGAACAAGATCGGCCCTGTGACCCAGCATCTGTACGATACCCTGACCGGTATCCAGTGGGGCAAGATCGAGGATAAGTTCGGCTGGACCGTTCCGATCGAATAAAACGGAAAAAAAGTGCTTTTCGATCCGGCTGCCGTTTTGGGCAGCGGCATGAAACACACCTGAAATCAATATCACCGGACCCGGAGAATACTTCGGGTCCGATATTCCTTTTTCCGACAGATAGAATACGCCGGAAAAAATGTTAAAAATTTGCACGAGGAACTCATGAAAAACATTAAGATCGCGGATACGACCCTTTGCAGTGATGCATACAGCTTTAAGGAAAAACTGGAGATCGCAAGACAGCTGGAAAAACTGAAATGCGACATCATCGAACTCCCGGAGATTCAGAACGAACGGACAGATATGCTTCTATGCAGAACGATCCTGTCCTTCGTGAAGAACAGCACGCTTTCTCTGGCTGCGGGAAGCACGGCGGAAAGCATCCGGCTTGCGGGGGAAGCACTGAAGGGGCATGACAATACGGCGATCCGCATTGAGTTCCCGGTCTCGGCAGTCGGTCTGGAGTACCGTCTCCACAAGAAGGCAGACAAGCTGACGGCATGGGTCCGTGAAGCGGTAGCGCTTGCAAAGACCTATACAGAGCATGTTGAGCTGTCTTTATTGGATGCGACGAGAGCAGAGCGCCCGCTTCTTATGGATGCATTGCAGGCCGGCGTTTCGGAAGGCATCGAAGCCTTCTCTATCGGTGACGACGTATCCGAAATGCTTCCGGATGACTTTGTGGCCTTTGTGGATGAGATCGCGAAGGAAATGCCCGTTCCGGCAGCGGTCCGGATCACGGACAGAAACTATATGGCAGTTTCCGCCGCGCTTCTCTCTGCAAAGAAGAGCGTGTCGGTCGTGAAGACCTGCGTTTCAGGAGAACTTCTTTCTCTGGAGCAGTTTGCATCGGCAGTACGGAACTGCGGTCTGAATTTCGGTCTGTCCCTGAATCTTTCCTATACGGAGCTGCACCGCGTGATCAGTCAGCTGAAGCGGTTCACGGAAAACGGAAGTACGGAAAAGGCCTCCGTCGTGAATGCGGGTGCTTCCGATGACAGCATCCATCTTCTGGTAACGGATGACAAGGCGGCGGTGATCCTGGCGGCGGAACGTCTGGGATATGATCTTTCGGAAGAAGACCAGCAGACCGTGTATGAGGAATTCCTCCGTACCGCAAAGAAAAAGCCTGTCGGCGCAAGAGAACTTGACGCGATCATCGCAAGCTCGGCTCTGCAGGTGCCGCCGGCATACAGGCTGGAAAGCTATATCATCAATTCGGGCAATATCATTTCCGCTTCCGCACAGATCGTTCTTTCAAAGGACGGAAGAAAACTGACGGGCGTGACGCTTGGCGACGGACCCGTGGATGCAGCCTTCAAGACCATTTCCGGCATCATCGGGCATGTATATGAACTGGATGATTTCCAGATCCAGTCCGTGACGGAAGGACAGGAGGCGCTCGGCAGCGCACTGGTAAAGCTCAGAAACAACGGCCGTGTCTATTCGGGCAGCGGCATTTCCACCGATATCATCGGCGCCAGCATCCGTGCATACTTAAACGCCGTGAACAAGATCGTGTATGAGGAGACGGAAGGATGAAATACTCTTTTTCCACAAAAGGATGGCATGACCAGAGCTTTGAGGACTTTGTATCGGTTGCAAAGGACTTAAGCTTTGACGGAATCGAACTGCATAATATTCATAACCGGCTGTTTTCCGACCGGGACGGCGCCTTCCACGGCTATGCCGCCCAGCAGACAGTCCGGGATCTGTATGAAAAGAAGCTGTCTCTCCCCTGCATCGATGCGATCGGAGATATTGCGGACGGCGCACAGCTTGAAAGCTGCGGCGAAGAGATCCTTTCCTGCCTGAAGATCGCAAACAATCTGCATATTCCGAACATCCGGCTCCGTGCGGAAAAGCACACGGATACGGAAAAGGCTTTTCAGACGGTCGTCGCCCTGATCGAACGGGTGCTTCCGGAAGCAGAAAAGAATCATGTCGTTCTCCTGGTCGAAACAAGCGGCATGTTCGCATCGACCGGAAAGCTCCGTGAACTTCTGGAGTATTTCGCGAGCGATTTTCTGGGCGCTTTATGGAATCTTTCCGGTGCCTACTTCGCAGCGGGCGAAGAGCCTGAAGAGATCATCAGAAATCTGGGCGCATACGTGCGCCATGTCCAGATCTCCGATGCCGTAAAGAACGGTGAAACGGTGGAATACTGTCTTCTGGGAGAAGGAAGCCTTCCGCTGAAGGAGATCATGCTTGCACTCCGCTCTGTCAACTATGATGGTTTTCTGTCACTTGTCTGGGATCCTTTATGGTGCCCGGAACTTGACGATATGGAGATCATCCTGTCTCAGTTCTTAAGCTACATGAGACAGTTCAAAGATACCTCCCGGAATGAAACGGCGCTGTATTACAACAAACGTCATACCGGGAAATACGTATGGAAAAAAGATCTGCTGATCGATGAGACCTTCTCTCAGCTCCTGGACCGGATGGTCGAGGAGTTCCCGGATCAGTATGCATTCAAATATACAACGCTCGACTACACCAGGACCTATTCCGAATTCCGCGATGATGTGGATGAATTTGCGCGCGTTCTTGTGACGCTCGGCGTGAAGGCCGGTACACATGTAGCGGTCTGGGCGACAAATGTGCCGCAGTGGTATATCGCTTTCTGGGCGACCGTAAAACTCGGCGCTGTCCTCGTGACCGTTAATACCGCCTACAAGATCCATGAAGCGGAATACCTCTTCAAACAGTCGGATACGCATACCATCATCATGACGGAGGGCTCGAAGGATACCAATTACGGACAGATCGTTTCGGAACTCTGCCCTGAACTTGCCTCGACAAAGCCCGGTTCCCAGCTGCATGCACGCCGTCTTCCGTTCCTCAGAAACGTCATCACTGTCGGTTTCCGCATGAAGGGCTGTCTGGAATGGAACGACGCGCTCAAGTTAAAGGAGCAGACTCCCGTGGAGGAGGTTTTCAGACGTGCGGCGCTGGTCGATAAGGATGATGTCTGCAATATGCAGTACACCTCCGGCACCACCGGGTTCCCCAAGGGTGTTATGCTCACACATCACAACATCGTAAACAACGGCAAGTGCATCGGCGATCGTATGGATCTTTCCACCGAGGACCGCATGATGATCCAGGTGCCGATGTTCCACTGCTTCGGCAT
>JAZUFC010000082.1:0-13055 GCA_045640465.1 Lachnospiraceae bacterium
TTCATAGAAGTAACAGCTGTGATTCTCTGAGCCCAGATTGGTATGGCAGTCGACACACATCTTTGTATGATGATCATCGTCCTCTTGAATATAGATACAATTTTCATGTGTACAGGTAGCCGGATCAACCATTGGATCGCCGTATTCATCACACAGATATGTCCCGCCGCATGCATCGCAGGTAAGCGTGACCAGTCCGGTCTCCGGATCATATGATGCCTCCGAAGCAGTATATATCTCTCCGCCTCCAAAGCTTCCGCAATAAAGAAATTCACCGCAGTCAGCACAGAAATACAAAGTACCGTAACCTTTGCTGCTGCCGCAGCCGTCCGTACACGGAGAAACATAAACTGAAACTGGGATAGTATCTCCATGCGTACACGTCGGATCAGGTGCCGAAAGAACAGGCTTCCTGATATGACTGCCCTTCGCACTTTCCGATATCTGAACAGATTCTGCGGACAGATCATCCGCAGCCGTCCTCTGACTCTTTTCCTCCGCAGGACGCACATAGTCTCTTGCGAATACTTCCGCAGGAGACATGACCGCCATAAACACAGCAAGGATCAATGCAGCAATTCTTTTTCCGGTCTTCATAGAACAATAACTCCTCTCTATATCAGAACAGAATTAATATTCATTTCAGCTTCACAGAGTCACAATGAGGAATCTGTGAAACGTTGGTACATGTATACTTATAGTTGTGTTATATAATACTCGATTATTTCACTCAAATCCATTAATATTGTACTTTTTTACGCTGTTTCCTTACTTTTTTTAAAAAGTCCATTTTCCCACTATCGGTCTGTACCGTAGCATACAAATACCCACGTGCTATCAACATCCTTTCCGGAAAAAACAGCAGAAGACCGCTGCACCGTTTCAGACGGTACAGCGGTCTTCTGTTATAAGATATAGGATTGTCAGTCACCTGCCTGCCGGTATGTCCGGTCAGGGTTCTTCCGATCCGGGAGTTTCCTCCGGCTCCGTTTCGGGCTCCGTTTCGGGCTCCGGAAGCGGTGCGATGGACCAGACGATATATCTGTCCTCTGAGGTGCCGTCCGCAAACACATAATTTGCAGGATCCTTCAGATATACATGAGCGGTATAGTCACCGGCTCTGTCCGCTTCGATGTTCTCATAAGATACAAGCTCCGGCTGCGGGATCACAATGCCCTGCTGCATATAACCGTTTTCCATCAGTCCGGTCACCGGATACGGAAGTGCGGCCTGCGCTTTTGCGATCGTGAATACTGCCGATCCGCAGGTGATCTCATAATTATCATTCACAGCACTGCCGGAAATCATCACGGTGATCTCATAGGTTCCGGAAGCCTCGCCTTCCGTACGGACAAGTGTGTATTCCGGCTTCTCCGAAGCGATCAGATTCTCTTCAGCAGCCGTAAAGGCAGGATCCGCTTCTCCGTAGATCTTAAAGCTGTCTGCGGGTGTGATCGTGACCGGACGTTTTGCGACTGACCATTCAATACTGTGATCCTCCGGTGTCCCGTCTGCCCAGATGTAGTTTCTCTTGTCATTCAGGATGACCGCTGCCGTATAAACGCCTGCATTCACATTTGTTCCGTTCACGGCTTCATAGAGTGCATAAGCAGACGGATAAACGCCTGTCTGTGCAGTACCGTCATAGACAAGCCCTGTGACGGCTGCCGGGATCGAGACCGGAATCGGTTTTACCGTCACGTGAAGATCAGCTTCCGTACCGAGATAGTTTCGGCCTTCGGAAGCGGTCACGTGAACAAGTGTCTCACCCGCATTCTTTCCGTATACACTGATCACCGGGAAACCGCCCTGATTCTCATAGCTGCAGACCGTTACATCGGGATCATTCACGGCAAGCGTGATGTTTCCGTCTCCGAAGTATCCGGTATTCACTGTATCGGTCCCCATATAATAGACCGTCATGGAAAGCGGTGAGAAAGCGATCGAGGATTCCGCTTTTGCGATCGACCACGTCAGCGTCTTTGCATCTGCGGATCCGTCTTCCCAGATATATTTATCAGGATCGGCAAGTGTAAGCACCGCTGTGTATGTTCCGGCATCGACTGCACTGCCGCCGGATACGGTATAGAGACCATCCCCGGATGCCGGAACACCGGTCTGTTCAAACCGGTTATAGACTAGGCCCTCCGAAGCTGCGGGGATCTTCACCGGGATCTTGTTTACGGATACCGTGATCTTTGCTTCGGCTGCCTCATATTTCTCCGTCTTCGGCGCTGTGACCGTGACCACTGTCTTTCCGAGCTTCAGGCCGGACACAATGATCCGGTTCGTTTTTCTGTCGACAGAAGCTTTTGCGACGTTCTCATCTGAAACGCTCACTTCGAGTTCGGCGTCTCCGTTATAATAGAACGCGGATGCACCTGCACTGTCGATGATGAGCCACAGGCTGTCCGGTGATACATAAAGCACACCTGCCTTACGCTTCTTCACAAGTGCATCGACTGCCTTGACAAGCGTCGATGCGGCATAATCGATATCAGCGGGCGAAGCCGTTCTCTTTTCGGCGATCATCTTCGCCCCTTCCAGCGCGGTACGGAATGCTTCAAGACCTTCTTCGAGATAATCGTCCTCGATCAGGTCTTCCGCAAAACCGATCACTCTGTTGAGAGCAGTCTTATCCACATGTGCCGTTACATGCACCGTGATGACAAGAGGTTCGGATGCCTTGTAGTTTTTGCTTTCAAGTGCTGTCAGCGTCAGTTTGACAGTACCTTCTTTTCTGCCGAAGATGAACAGATAACCTGCCGCATTTTCAAACACACCGGTGATCTCCTCCTCTTCGGAAGCTTCATCGGATGTATCCTCCGCTTCTGTTCCGGGATCTTCCGAAGGTGCAGATGTCTGCGGCGTTTCTTCTGCTGTCTGTGCTTCGCCAGTGCCTTCCTGCGTTCCCTCTGTCGTCTCGGGTTCCTTCGGAAGTTCTTCGGGTTCATACTTCAGGAAAACCGTTCCGAAAGCGATCTCGTCATTTTCGGAAACAGCCTGAATATCGCCCTTTCCGGTATTTGAGATCAGCGTCAGCACAGAATCCTCCGTACCGACTGTCCATTCATCCGGCCATGCCGAAAGCACCGACTCTGCTTTTTCGATCTTCCATTCAACGGTCTTGTCTTCAACTGTTCCGTCTGCCCAGATATAGTTCTGCGCATCCTTCAGTTTTAAGACTGCCTGATAGACACCGGCATCGGCCGCCTTTGTATTTTCCGCTGTGAAAGGATCGGTTTCGGCAATGATCAGACCATCCTGTTCCACACCGATATACTTCAGATTCTCTGCAGGTTTCGGAAGCTCAGCGACTGCCTTTTCGATGGTGAATACAGCCTCCCTGCAGACGATCTCATAATTCTCGTTGATGATGCTGTTTCCGGGGATCAGATCGATCGCATACGTTCCGACCGTCTCACCTTCTGCGCGCCGGAGAATGAAATCCACGTTTTCACCGTTCACTTCTCCATCTGCGGCATAAGGGATCACCGGATCCTGTGTTCCGTATGCTTTCTTTACAGACGCCGGCGTCACCGTAACGGTACGTTTTCCGATCGTCCATTCAATTGTCTGATCTTCACTGGTACCGTTTGTCCAGACGTAATTGTCCGGATCGTTCAGAATAGCTGTGGCTGCATAGAAACCCTGATCGATTCCGGCCGCACCTTCCAGCGTATAAGGAACGCCTTCTGCGT
Organism: Lachnospiraceae bacterium; assembly: GCA_045640465.1. GTDB lineage: Bacteria > Bacillota > Clostridia > Lachnospirales > Lachnospiraceae > UBA1267. The sequence continues at coordinate 3,702 of JAZUFC010000082.1, forward strand.
AATTGAAGCCAGGCTGCTCCACGCCGAGATAGACAAGATCCGGCTTCGGCTGAGGTATCGCAGTCACGATCTTATCGATCGTCACGGTAAAGGAAGCCGTTCCTTCCAGATAGTTATCCGTTTCTTCCGACTTCAGTGTGACCGTGCAGCTTCCTGCCTTCAAAGCTTTTACTGTTACTGTTTCTTCTTCGGAGACAGCCGCTTCCAGAATGCCTTCCGGATCCGCGGATACGCTGAGCTCACCGTCTCCGGCATTTGTAAACGCGTCTTCCGCTTCCGTCAGAGCAAGAATGGTGATCTCCTCTGTTTCAAAAGTCAGGCAGGGATCCGCCTTCAGAATCTCAAAGGATACCGTCTCGCTTCTTCCGATGCAGTTTCTGTAACCGAGCCCTTCTGCGACTGCGTAATAAGTTCCGGCATCGATCAGTTCGTCTGCAGGGATCTCCTCTGTCAGATCCTCATCCGCAAAGAATACCAGTCTGTATTTTTCCCGATCGATCGTGACCGTTTCGGGTTCTTCTTCCGAAGCTTCTTCTGCTTCTGTTTCTTCCGTTACTGTTTCTTCAGATTCTGCTTCTTCAGTTTCAGTTCCTTCAGCTTCGTTTGCCTCAGTGTCGATTTCTTCGGTTTCCGCTTCTTCGGATTCTACGTTTTCAGACGCTTCGGATTCTGCTTCCTCAGGTTCTGTTCCTTCTGTATTTTCGGGTTCTGTTCCCTCAGTTTCTGCTTCTTCTGTACCTTCTGACTCAGCTTTCTCAATTTCTGCTTCTTCGGCTTCTGTTTCCTCTGCTTCTGTTTCCTCAGTTTCTGCCTCTTCGGCTTCTGTTTCTGCCTTCGGAATGATCTTGATAAGTTCGGGAAGAAGCTCTGCGGCTTCGCCTGTATAGACAACATCCGGAACTGTCAGAATCGTGCCTGTGATATCGTTTATATCAGCCGCAAAGAAATAACCGGGAGTTCCGTTTTCTTCATCCTCATAGGTATCGATCACAGCAGCTTCTATGGAAGCTGCATCTTCGATTCCGCGTTCCTCTGCGTTTTCTAAAGAGGTTCCGCAGGGACCTTCCAGCGAATCACAGCCGAGGAACATGTTTTCGGAATTTTCGGCACTTACATTTCCGGTATTCCAGTTTCCGGATACGTAGATCCGTGAAAGGACTGCACAGTTTTCAAACAGAGAGATCATTTCCTCCGTGTCAACGGTGTTCACACAGGAAAGATCGATCTCCTCCACGTTCTCCATGCCGAAGAACCAGTAGGAAAGAGATACCGGCAGGCAGGCGGGATCCGCAAAGGATCCGTCGAAAACGATCTCATCAATATCTTTGATATGATCCGCCCAGGGAATCTCCTCTTCTGTTTCGATCCGTTCAGGGATCTCAAAACATAAACCTTCGTGTTCGTCACTGTCATCGAATACGAAGAGCAGACGATTCACACCATCCTCATCTTCCGCTTCAGTATAGTATGCCTTCATCACGCGAAGATCCTCGACGATCTCTTCGGGATTTTCTTCTGCTGTGCCCTCGGGATTTTCTTCTGCTGTTCCCTCGGGATTTTCTTCCACTGTTTCCTCAGAATTCTCTTCTATGACTTCCTCCGGATTCTCTTCGACGACTTCCTCAGGCTTCTCTTCGATAACTTCCTCGGGTTCCTCTTCGACGTTCTCCTCGGGATTTTCTTCTGCTGTTCCCTCGGGATTCTCTTCGATAACTTCCTCAGGTTCCTCTTCAGGCTTCTCGATCTTGAATGAAACCGCTTCTGTCCGTCCCATATAGTTCAGGTATCCGATGCCTTCCGCGACGGCATAATAAGTTCCGGCTTCGATCAGTTCACCGGCTTCGATCTCTTCCTCCAGATCTTCATCCGCAAAGAAGATCAGCCTGTAATTCTCTTCATCGATCGTAATGATCTCAGTCTCTTCTTCCTCTTCGTCCTCTTTCTGAGCCTCTTCGGAAGATACTTCCAAAGGCACCTCTTCCTCTGCGTCTTCCTCTGTTTCTTCGTCCTCTTCCTTCAGTACTTCCAACTGAAGTTCTGCAGAGATCACAACTGCTTCTCCGGTATATTCCGCATTTTCGACAGTCAGCATGCCGTCTTCCAGATCGGTCACGTCAGACGCACAGAAATAACCGGGCGTTCCGTTCTCTTCATTTTCATAGGTATCAATGACCGCCGCCTCAGCTGAGGTGATCTCTTCGATTCCGCGCTCTTCGGCATTTTCAAGTGTTGTTCCGCAGGGTCCCTCCAGACTGTCACAGCCGAGGAACATATTTTCCGAATTTTCTTCACTGATCTCTTCTGCATTCCAGTCTTCGGACACATAGATCCGGTGCAGGGAAGTACAGCCTTCGAACAGGGAGATCATTTCTTCCGTATTTTCTGTATTTACCGGTGAAAGATCGATCTCCTCCACATTTTCCATCCCGTAAAACCAGTAGGAAAGAGAGACCGGCAGACAGTCTTCATCTGCGAAGGTTTCGTCGAAGACGATCTCCTCGATATCCTCGAGGATCTCCGCCCACGGGATCTCATCTTCACTTTCGATCTTTTCGGGGATCTCAAAACAGATGCCCTCATGCTCATCGCTGTCATCAAAGACGAAGGTCAGACGGTTTTTGAGTTCTTCTTCCTCATCGTTTTCTTCTGCCTCACCTTCTTCTGAAAGATCTTCTTCGGGAAGGATCTCTTCAAAAGACTCTCCTTCAGACTCCTCTTCGGATCCTTCCTCCTCTTCCGGTGCTTCCAGATACCAGGCCTTCATGCCGCGAAGATCCTCCGGCTCTGTCACTGTGTAAGACTCCGTATCGGGCTCAGCAATGCCTTCCGGATCCGAAATACCGCCGTCAGAACTCTCCGGATACGATTCTGTTCCTTCCGCCGGCACTTCAGTACCTTCGAAACCGGTCTCCTGCCACTCTGAAGCCTCTTCAGCGGAGGCGCTGTCACCGGTACCTTCAGTATATGCTTCCGGCGAATCGCTGTCTGTCTCTGTCACAGGGTCTCCGGCTGGTTCAAAGATCTCGCCTTCCGGCGCATTTTCTCCCGGCATTACATCAGCCTGAACTTCTCCGTCAGGCACTTCTTCATCCGGTACTTCTTCGAAAACATCCGCTTCGACGGGTCCTTCTTCCTCATTCAAAAGAAAGCTTCCGGAAGCATATACGTTCTCGGAAACGGTTCCGAATATAAGAAGGAACGAAAGCGCAAGCGTTATGATTCTTCTGAACTGTTTTTTCATCTGTTTCCTCCTTTTTCCGTGCAGGATCAGTTCTCCTGATTCCGGTCAGGTCGTTTGTTTCTGTCCCTGAGTTCCCAGAAAGCCACTGCACTGGCGGCTGCCACGTTCAGTGAATCCACTCCGTGAAACATCGGGATCTTCACCGTATAATCACACCGGTCTATGGTTTCCTGTCTGAGACCGTTTTCTTCATTTCCCATCAGTATGGCCAGACACTCTTCTTTCTGCAGTACCGGGTCGTCCATCGGGACAGATCTGTCGGAAAGTGCCATCGCCGCAAATGCAAAGCCCCGGCTCTGAAGATCCGCGATCACGGGATCCGGCCAGTTTCTGTCTTTTTTCTCAAAATACGTCCACGGGATCTGAAAGACCGTCCCCATGCTGACACGGGCTGCCCGTCTGTATAAGGGATCCGCACAGCTCTGCGTCAGAAGCACCGCATCGATCCCGAGCGCTGCCGCCGAGCGGAAGATCGCGCCGACATTGGTCGGGTTCTCCACGTCTTCCAGCACCACGATCCTTTTAGCATCGCAGACGACCTCTTCCACGGAAGGCAGGACGCGCCTTCTCATCGCACACAGGACGCCTCTTGTCTGCTTGAATCCCGAGATTCCGGAAAGGGTCTCCATATCCGCGGTATAAACAGGCGTGTCCGGGCAAAGCTCCAGAAGTGCTTTCCCCTGATCCCCGATCTGCCCCTCTTCCATTAAAAACGAAACCGGCTCATAACCGCCCCTGAGTGCCCTGAGGATCACGTTCGGGCTTTCTGCGATCAGAAGTCCCGGCTCCGGCTCATAGATCCTTCGAAGCAGGACCTCCTTCGATGCCGCATACAGACTGATCTCCGGCAGATCCAGTGCATCGACTCTGATGATTCTGTTCTCCAATTGTTTCTCCATACACCTATATTCTGACAGACCGTTTTTCCGTGCCTCCGGTTGCACATGCAGCCGGAACTTTTCAGACACCGACGGTCTTATTTCGCTTCTTTCACCTCTGCCTTTACCGCTTCTCCGGAAATTTCGAGGATCTTCATTTCTCCGTTTTCTCTGCCGACCTTCAGATAAGCGATCGGTTCGCCCTTCTGCCAGACAGTCTTTTCCGCTTCTTCCGTCAGACCATATACCTTGAAAACAAGATTATCCCGGAAGCTTACATTCACGTCAGGCGCTTCGACGCACTCCGGAATGATCGAATTTTCCCTGACCCACAGGGGAATAGAGAAATAATCCAGCTTTTCCTTCCGCCACTCGTTTCCTTCCGAGATCTCTCCGGTCAGATAATTCGTCCATCTGCCCTTCGGAAGATAGTACGATGCGATACCCTCTTCGTTGAATACAGGCGCCACCAAAAGACTGTCTCCCAGCATGTACTGCTTATCCAGATACCGGCAGTTAAGATCCTCTTCGAAGGACATTGCCATACTCCGGATCATCGGAATACCGGTCTTTGAGGTTTCCGCCGCAGCGCTGTACAGATACGGAAGCAGCTTCAGTTTCAGTTTTGTGAAGAACCGGCAGACATCCACAGACTCTTCGTCATACAGCCACGGTACCCGGTAGGATGAGCTTCCGTGCAGGCGGCTGTGCGTTGAGAGAAGGCCGAATGCCAGCCATCTCTTATATACATCCGGCGTAGAGGTGTCTTCAAACCCGCCGATATCATGCGCCCAGTAACCGAAGCCGGAGCTTGTAAAGCTCAGACCGCCGCGCAGGCTCTGCGCCATCGAATCATAGTCCGACCAGCAGTCACCGCCCCAGTTCACCGGGAACTTCTGCGTTCCCGCAGTTGCGGAACGCGCAAACACGATCGCCTCATCTTCTCCCTTTTCCTTCTTCAGAAGCTCATACACAGCTTCGTTGTAAAGATAGGTATAGAAATTATGCATTTTCTTCGGATCCGATCCGTCTGAATAAACTGCGTCCTCTGTCGGGATCCGTTCGCCGAAATCCGTTTTGAAGCAGTCCACACCCATATCGAGAAGTGCTTTCAGCTTGCTTAAGTACCATTCCTTTGCTTCCGGATTCGTAAAATCAACGACTGCAAGACCCGGCTGCCACATATCCCACTGCCAGACGGAACCGTCTTTGCGTTTGATGAAATATCCGTTCTCCATGCCTTCATCAAACAGCGCCGACTCCTGTCCGACATAGGAATTGATCCATACACAGACCTTTATGCCTTTGTCGTGGATCTTCCGGATCATGCCTTCCGGGTCCCTGAAGGTACGGCTGTCCCACAGGAAGTCCGACCAGTGGAATTCTTTCATCCAGCAGCAGTCAAAATGGAAAACGGAAAGCGGGATCCCGCGGTCCAGCATGCCGTTTACAAAAGAAAGCACCGTATCGGTGTCATAGCTTGTCGTAAAGGATGTGGAGAGCCACAGGCCGAACGACCACTGCGGCGGGAGCGCCGGTTTTCCGGTCAGATCCGTATAACGCACAAGGACATCCTTCATGCTGCCGCCGGCGATCAGGAAATAGTCTAACTTTTCTCCTTCCACGCTGAAGCCGCACTTCGAGACCTGCGAAGTGCCGACTTCAAACTCCACCGTTTCAGGATGATTGACAAACACGCCGTAGCCGCGGTTTGAAAGATAGAAGGGGATGTTTTTATAGCTCTGTTCGGAGGAGGTACCGCCATCTTTGTTCTCAATGATGACAGTCTGTCCGTTCTTCACAAATGCACCGAAACGTTCGCCGAGACCGTAGATCAGTTCATCCACGGAGATGGAAAGACGTTCGGACATCCACGAAGAGCCGGGCTGATCGTACATCATGCCTCTCCAGTCTTTTTTTACAAAGCACAGATCCTTCGCCGTGCTTTTTGTCAGGAACTTTTCTCCGTTCCGGAATTCGAAAGACCACGGGTCCTTACGGATCACCATGGAAAGAGAACCGCTCGCGATCCGGAGAGTCTCTTCATCCTCTTCCGTCTTCAGAAGTCCGTCAGCGGAGTCACCGTTTTTCACATTTTCCGGGAGATTCAGCACAAACTGAGGCTCTTTTTTCAGAACCCCTTTATGATGATATGCTGTAACGCGAAGCACGTTTTCCATCGGCGCGGAGATCTCGATCGTGAGGTTTACGCCTTCAAGCGTATCTCCCGCCCCGCCGATCTTTCTGGACGGCCCGAGGATCTTTACCTTCTTTCCGTTCCCGGTGATCTCGTATGCCGCAGTCGGATAAAAGATCTGATAACCTTCTTTTAATACCCAGCATCCGTTTTCGTAATTCATAATGATCTCCTGTAATGCTTCACTCTTTCAAGTCTTTTCCGATATTTCTGCTGTACTGCCAGAGGACCTCGTCACCTTCCTGCATGATATGTTCGCTGCAGCCGGTCCCCGCTGAGGATCCGTTCACAGAAAAGACCCAGCCTGAAAGCTCTCCGAAGTCGAATTCGTAAAGATAAGCCATTCCGTTGATATAAGCTGCCGCACCGCCGGAATTCTCCATCTGTATCTGATACTTCCGCGCAGCCTGAAGAAGCTGGTCATAGGCATTCTGACCCTTTTCCAGAATGATCTCCGTTCTCGGCAGGATCACACCATCCTCCGGAATAAATTCCTTTTCTCCCGCGACCGTATCGCAGCGGATCTCCAGATAAGTACGGATACCGTTTTCGGGTATCTCTTCCTCCGGATGATAAAACTCATCGGCCGACGATACTTTGATCAATAAAGTCAGCGCCGAGAGAAAAACAGCCGCAGCGATCACGGACAGATAGCTTCTTGCGCTCTTTTTCTTTTTCAGGATCAGTATGAGGATCCCTGCTGCCGTGAAAACTGCGATTCCCGCAAGGATCCACCTTTTCACCGGAGTGATCTCTCCGAAAAGGCCGCCCTTATTCGGATTCCTGCCGTGATCTTTATCTCCGGCAGGCGCGGCAGTTTCCTTTTCCGTTTCTTCCCGGCTGTCAGACGGTCCGGCAGTCTCCTTCTCCGTTTCCTCCCGGCTGTCAGACGGTCCGGCAGTCTCCTTTTCCGTTTCTTCCGGACCGGCAGACTCCACGCTTTCGTATTCCTGCAGACCAGACTTCAGAAACAGCGGAGTCTTTCCTTCCAGAAATCTCTCGTATGCCACGATCGCATACAGGACCTGGACCGTCGAAGTCTCATTGCCCGGGTAACCGGCTATGTGGCAGAAGCTGCCGTCCTCCATGCGGAAATCCAGGATCGAATCAAGAAGTGTGCGGCCGTTTTTTACAAAACGTTCATCCTGCAGACAGTCGATCCCGAGTGCGGAAAGCGCCACCATGACCTGTGCACTGCTTTCCGGTGATTCGATTCCCATGGAAAGAAAACCGCCGTCCTCCTCCTGTCGTGAAACAAGGAACGAAAGACACCGATCGACTCCCTGAGCCGCTTCTTCGAATGACTCCCTGTATGGCGCAAGCGCTGTCAGCACCATAGCCGTCACATCCACGTCGCTTTCCTCTCCGTACACGGAAAAGCCGCCGTCATCAAACTGTTTCTTCAGGATCTCCGTGATCAGTTCTTCCTCCGTATATGCGGCGGAACCGATCCCGTTTCCATACAGATGAAGTCCGAATACAAGACTCATCACACCGAGTTTTCCGGTCTTTTCGTCTGCTGTCTGCCGGATAAAGCCGCTGCGGCTTCCCGTCATGCGGAGGATCAGTGCCGCCCGAAGCGCGGTTGCGGCATTGGAGATCCCTTTCTCTTCAACATGCGTTTCCAGTGCCTCTCTGTAGGCAGCAAGACCGATATCCTCTCCGGACTGCAGAAAAGCCAGTGCTTTCCAGTCTCCGTTTGCAGTGACTTCGCCGGGAAGGACGGTCTCTGCATAAGATAGAATATCCGGAACACCTGCACTTTGGACATAATAATCAAGAATGCCCTGACGGATCTCTTCCAGTGTTTCCGTGATATCTTCCGTATTCTCCTGTCCGTACGCTCTGATGCCGAAAAGGCCTGCTGTCAGGCTCGCGCATATCAGAAACGCAGTCAGCACTATTAATGTTTTCTTCATTTTCTGTTATTCATCCAAAAAGCGGCCGTTTTCGTCCGCACAAAGTTCCATCAGTATATAATGATTTCCGTACATATCCGCTTCACCGACCGTATCAAATCCCAGATGCTGATAGGTCCTGACCGCAGGAATGTTTCTGACTGCGGCAGAAAGATGGACTGCCCTGACTTTCCGTTCGGCCAGTACTTTCAGAATTTCCGACACAAGCACGGCAGCAAGCCCATCGCCCTGTCTGTCGGGACAGATCACCACGCGGGCGATCTCCGCAGCATTTTTCTCCTTCCAGCAGTCCATATCATCCATCTCATTTTCCGGAACCACGGAAACCGCTCCGATGATCCTGTTATCTTCCGTCAGTACGAAAAGGTTTCCCGTTTCCGTATCATGTTCGATCTCCTCCATGCCCGGATACAGTTCGTTCCAGACGGAAAAAGGACCGGAAAGGACTGAACGGTACAGATTAAGTACTGTCTGCCTTTCTGTTTCTTCCGCTGTTCTGAATACCCTTTTAATACTTTCCGAACTGTTACCGTTCATTCAATGCTCTCTTTCTGTCCGTTCTCCAAAGCCGTACGTATCACACTGTATGCTTCGATCAGTTTCTCCATAGAAACTGCGCAGTTTGCGGGTGATGTGGACGGAAGCCTTACGGAACGGATCCCGGCCGCATCAGACTGATACTTCATATAATACCGGTCCGCCGCAGCGCCGGTCGTATAGATCCTTGTGATCTTTGTTTCGGAAAGGAGCCGCGAAATATCCGTCGGAACCGGATTCTTCACGGAACTGTCGCTCGCACCCTGAATATCACATTCCTCCAGAGAATCCCAAAGCGCGATCCCGTGTTTCAGAAGAAGCGCTTTCTTTTCATCGATCGTAACCGGAAGCCGTTCATCCAGTACCGCCGCTATGACCTTCCAGAAGCGGTTCTGAGGATGTCCGTAATAGAATCCCTGCTCTCTGGACTTCGGCGAAGGAATCGATCCCAGTATCAGGATCCGGGAGTTTTCATCATAGAGCGGCGGAAACTCATGCGTCACATGTGTATATTCCATCGGTCTTCTCCGTTATCTTTTTTGATACTTATCCTTTTGTATCATAGCACACTTGAAGGTGCAG
>JAZUFC010000083.1:0-12045 GCA_045640465.1 Lachnospiraceae bacterium
CCTTGGCTCACAGAACGACATGGCTACGATCCGACTTGGGTCCCTTTCGGTTGTCAGTCAGCTGTTCCTTTTCAGAACATCGTAAATGTCAGACGGTTCTCACGGAAACGCTTTGCACATTCCAGAACCTCTCCGGCATTATCCTCCGGCATTTCGGGGATCTGTCTGATCGTATCATAGATCTTCTCGCAGTATTCCGCCGCCTTTTCAGGATTCACATCCTTTCTCGGGAACAGTCTCAGATAGTTGTTCCGGTAGATATCGTCCCGGACTTCCTTCTGAAGACCGATGCCGTGAAGATCAAAACCCCATGCCGCAGCAAAGTACTCTTCGTCTGTTTCGAAGAACATTCTTTCCAGAATGATATGGGTCATCGGATCCTGTTCCATGGTATTGTCCGTTCCGAACAGCACGCGCTTTCTGTAATCGCCCAGGAATTCACGGGACTTTGCCGGATCCTGAGACATATACCAGTAAAGCTGCGGGCCGGGCGTCATGTCGATATTGACATTCGGATGGCGGTCCAGAAATGCTGCCAGCCGGTCAAGATCCTTCGCCATGTGATAGGTATGCGGCAGGATCAGCTTCACATCGGGATGACGGGAAAGCAGGTTCTCGATCTCCGCATACTTTTTTTCATTGGCATCCGCGATCTCCTGCATGTAACGTGCAGGCTTGTCGTCATCAATACCGGGATGATAGAAAAGGAAGGGCGGATTCTCCACCTCATTGTGATTTTTTAAAAAAACGCGGCGCGCCGGGAGTTCCGCCCAGCCTCCCACGTGATACAGGATCACGGCGTCGTTTTTTTCGAGCGTACTGAACATCGGATCGAAGATCGGGGAATCCAGAGGTGTTCCGATGCCGCCGTTCACGTCCGCAAGCTTGACGCCGTCCATACCGCTGTCGATAAAATCCTGGACCTGCTCCGCAGCGCCCTCGGGGGATGCGTCAAAGCCTTCGTGAATGGTAAAGGTGGGATTTCCGAGAACGGAGAATTTTCCCGGCCAGACTGCTTTCGCAAGAAGTGCCTCGGGCTCCGTCATACAGGCTGAGGGTCCGTGCTTCACACAGAGAAAGTTCTCCATTAAAAGTCCGGACGCATTGAAATTGTCGATCGTTCCTCTTAAAAAACCGTCTACGCCGTTTCCGCCGTGGGTATGTACGTGGACGTCAATGATCTCTTCATTAAAACGCATGATCTGTTCTCCTGTCTGAAAAAAGAGGCTGCACTGTTGCAGTGCAGCCCCGAAAAGCAAGCCTTGATTAACGTGCGAAGAATCTGTCACATGCTGCCTGATATGCAGCGATGCATTCGTTAATGCCCATTGATTCCAGGCCTTCCTTGAATTCTGCGTAGGTCATATCGGTCGTGCCGAGGATGGTCTTTACCATGAACTCCTGGCAGAAGGTGATGATATCGGTCTGATACTGATCGATCACTTCGTTTTCCTCTGCGTTCAGAGCAACACCGACAGGAATGCAGATCGTCTTTTCCGGAGACTTCCAGAGATCAACAGATTCGACCTGTGCGGAAGCGCCTGTCGGAGAAGTAGCGATGGAAAGTCTGTCAGCTGCCTGTGCGTTGTTGTAGCAAATGAATGCGCCCATTGCGTAGTAATCCAGTTCCTGACCTGCGGAAAGTCCTTCTTCGGGATTCAGGATCTTATCGGTGTAAACGGGCTCGCCGTCAACCATCGTATAGGATTCGCCTTCGATACCGTAGTGCATGAGCATCATGCCTTCATCGGAGTAGAGGTAATCCAGCCACTTTGCAGCAAGTTCCACGTCATCACATTCTGTGGTAACGAAGATCTCGTTTGCGATACAGCCTGCTTCGCTGCACTTTGTCAGCGGATCGCCCTCATTCAGAACCACGCCCGGGATCGCCTGCAGGTAGTTGTTCTGATTGGTGATGTTGCCCATTTCCTGAAGAGCTGTACCGTTCTGGAATGCGAACATACAGTCAAACAGCATGGTGTTGTCGTTTTCGATGTTGGAGTAGTCGCCGGTGATGATCGGGATGCAGCAGCCGGTGAAGTTCTTGTCGATCAGGTCTTCTGCATACCAGTCAGCCATGGTGTTCAGCCAGTCTTCAAAGCCGTCCATCATCGGGCCGAAGCCGGCCTTACCGGTCTCACGGTCAAACTGCCAGTAGTTGGAGGACCAGTCTGTGTTGACGCCCCATGCCAGAGACAGTGCGGTACCGCCGTCGTTCTCAAGGGTCATAGGAGCGGTCATGCCGTTGTCACGGCACTTTACTAAAAGATCATGCCATTCCTGGATGGTTTTGGGTTCTTCTTCGCCCATCGCATCCAGAATGTCCTTACGGTATGTCGGGCCGTATCCAGCGCCGGGGCCGCCGACTTCTGTATCGGTACCGTTGATGATCTTCACTGCATGCAGTTCGCCGTCATCAAAGATCGCCTGCTCATAAGCCTTCTCATTGGAATTCAGAAGAGCCATGTAGTTGGGCATATACTGCATGTAATCCTTCATGTCGACAAGGACTTCGTCCTCAACACCCTGCATATATCCGCCGGGATACAGGTTGGTTCCGCCGGGGCACATGATGTCCGGATAATCACCGGTGTTCAGGGTCAGAGGATACTTTTCAAGCATTTCCGTCTGATCATAAACGATCCAGTTGATGTGAACGTTGGTGCGCTCTTCCATCTTCTTGATGCCTTCTACATCGTTCGGGCTGTCCAGAAGTGCGTTGTCCCATACGGTCATAACGGTAAGTTCCTGCTTCTCGTCGCATAACGGAAGCTCCAGACCGCCGACATTTTCCTTTACGACTGCTTCGCCTTCGTCTGAGCCTTCAGCTTCGGGTGCCTTGTCGGATTCCTTTGCGGTATCAGCGGGAGTGTCTGTTCCGGCACAGCCTGCAGCGAAGGATACGACCAGCATCAGCGCAAGGAGCATTGCCAATACTTTTCTCATCTTGTTTCTCCTTTTAATTTTTGTTATTTGTTAACTCTTGACCGCGCCGATGGTCATACCGGTGACAAAATACTTCTGTACAAACGGATAGACACAAAGGATCGGAAGGGTTGAAACCATGATACATGCATATTCGATCTCTTTCGCATACAGAGACGAAGAGTTCTGAAGATCATTTGCGGCGCTGGAAAGATCCACCTTTGCCGTGATCAGGATCTGTCTTAATACCATCTGAAGCGGATAATATTCTGTTTTGGTGGGCAGATACAGAAGACCCGAGAAGTAATCATTCCACTTGTAGACTGCGGAAAACAGCATAATAACCGCAAATGTCGCCTTGCAGAGCGGCAGGATGACGCGGATCATGACTTTCAGATCCGAAGCACCGTCGATACGGGCCGCCTCCTCCAGTTCCTGAGGCACACCTTCCATGGCTGTACGCATGATGATGATATTGAATACATTCAGTGCGCCCGGCAGGATCATCGCAAGAGGCGTATCCGTCATGTGCAGATTCCGGATGACCATGTAGGTCGGGATCATGCCGCCGTTGAACAGCATGGTGAAGGAAATGATCACCATGAACACGTTCCGGTAGACAAAACGCTTTCTGGAGAAGATATAGCCTGCAAGCGTCGCAAGCGTTGCGGTCGTCAGACAGGTGCCGGCGATATACAGGATCGTGTTGAGGTATGCGCCCCAGAGTTTTTTATACTTGAACACGATCTTATAGGACGTAAAATCAATGTTCTTCAGCGGATAATAGACCAGTCCCGGATGAGAGTTCAGTGCGGTCGGATTGCTGATGGAGGCCATCAGAATGCTCCACATCGGAATCAGACACAGGAAGGCGATCAAAAGAAGCAGAAGGACATCGATCACCAGAAACAGGATTCTGGAAGGGCTTGTTTTAATCTTCATTCCGCACCCCCTTAGAACATGGACGTATCGGTAAGTTTCTTCAGGACTGCATTGGAAGTCAGAAGAAGGATCGTACCGATGATGGAGTTGAACATACCGACAGCTGTCGAGACACCGTAGTTCATATCCTGAAGACCCAGACGGTAGACATAGGTGTTGATGACATCGGAAACATCATAGTTGGAGGCGTTGTAGATCAGAAGGATCTTATCCGCACCCACGGAGAAGACATTGCCCATCCTCATGATGAACATCATGATGATCATTGAGGAGATCCCCGGTATCGTGATGTGTATGCACTGTTTCCAGTAGCCTGCGCCGTCCACCTTTGCGGCATCGTAGATCTCCTGATCCACGGAGCTTAATGCGGCCAGATAGATGATCGAGCCGTAGCCGAGGCCCTGCCAGGTGCCTGACATAATATAGATTGTCCGGAAATACTTAGTTCCGTTTAAGAGATTGTCGCTCGGTATTCCTCTCAGACGGCAGATCAGATTGGAGATCGCACCGCCGGTCTTGGTGAAGTCAATGATCATGCTCGCCACGACGACTGTGGAAATAAAATACGGCAGATAACTGACAGTCTGGATGGTCTTTTTGAAATGCTTCTGTTTGATCTCATTCAGAAGCAGTGCAAAAATGATGGGCGCCGGGAAATTGATCACGAGATCAAGAACACCGAGAACGATCGTGTTTTTCACATCTCGTTTGAAATACGGTCCTTCCAGGAACTGTCTGAAGTTCTTAAGTCCCACCCATTTGCTTCTGAACAGACCCTTTGCGGGCACGTACTTTTCAAAAGCCATCAGAAGACCGACCATCGGTGCATAGTTGAAGATCACAAAATACGCAAGGATCACCAGAAGGATCAGGTACAGGACCTTGTTTCTTCTGATATCAACAGCCATATTGTGAGGCAGATTCCGGATCCCCCACTCAGTCCTGTATCCGGTCGCTTTCATGAGACCGCCGCGTTTCTTTGCGGACGGTTTCTTTTCTTTGTCCATTTGCTGACTCCTTTTCATGTTCTTGACAACGGGATCAAAAGGTATATAGCGAAAAAAGGACCGGTCTGTCAGCCGATCCGTTCCGATAAGCATATCCCTAAATAGACTATACTACAAAAAAAGTTTCTAAACTTTCAAAAAAATAATTTCGCCTTTTTAAAAAAGCACACTCGTTTATCAAAAATCTTCACTAAGCTTCGTATTGTCCTGAAAAATGCCGGATACTGTCAGAAATCTGCTCTGCCGGAACCCGTTCTTACCCGCAGGCGGCCTGTTTCGGACCGGCTCCTTCCGGCAGATCTTACGGCTCCACATACTCGGTGCCGCCTCTGCAGACACGCCCGAACTGATGGTTCATCGTCCAGACATCGGAGATCGCTTCACAGTTGTTGATGAAGATGATATCCGTTACGCCCTCATCTTTTGCAAGCTGCACAATATCGCCGAGATAGTAGCGGTAATCGATGACGATCACGGTCTCGTACATATCCTTCAAAAACGGTACGAAAGTGTTTCCGAAGGATTCCTTGACAACGATGCACTTCTTACCGTTCTGAATGGTATCATTCTCCAGATAACTGATGGGGTTGTCTCCGTAAATGAAGCTCATGTACTTGACATAAGGCGTCTCCTGACTCAGGTCACGGATGATCTTTCCGGTACGGAAGTCGTTCACGTATGTGTCAAAGAAACGGAATTCATTTCCGGAAAGCGGCAGATAGGCCGTAATGGTATCCGGATTGTCCGCAAGGACCGCATAGCCGTTCGTCTTGTAGTAGGAGCCCAGGAAATTATCCATCACAAGCTGCTCGTATTCGGAAAGGTCATGTGCCTGCATGCCGGCTGCCTTGCAGAATTCCGAATAAGCATAATATGCACCGAGCTGCGTCCAGTGATGATCCGTCTTGAAATACAGATACTCATCATTGTGTTCCATCATGGTATCGTAGATATCCACGGTCACAATGTTGTCGGATGTTTTTACGGAATTCAGGTAACCGAAATAAACATCAAACACCTTCCGCTCATCCAAAAGCTTCCAGGCGGCTTTTGTTTCATCGTCCAGCATGATCGCGGAATTATCCGGGACCAGAATATCATAGACCGTCGCCACATCTTTCGCCCGTTCGGCGAGAAGCGCAACATTTTCGCAGTACAGCTTTGCCGCGGGCTGATTGAAGCCGAACACACAGTAGCCGACAAGATCCTTGACGTTGACATTTCCCGCTTCCTGCGGATTGTTGCGGTAAAGCGTGTTCCCTTCTTCCGGATCATAGACATATTCGCGGGATGTTTCCGAAGGAACAGGAGAAGTTTCGGGTACTTCCGTACTGCTTCCGACATCCGATACGGCTTCCTGCGAAGAGGGAAGCTCCGAACTTTCCGAAGGAAGCGTTTCCGTGTTCTGAGAAGAAGCCTCCGCTTCCTGAAGCGACTTCAGAAGCGCCTCCAGATCATCCTCACCTTCACCGGTATGGCTGACCGTATCCTTCTGCAGACCGTATGCCGTCTGAAGAGACTTTTCCGTGATCAGAAGCTCTTCCCGGAACGGAAATGTATCCGCAAACCAGCGTTCGATCGAAGAAAAATAACTTCCGTCTATGAAACTTTCTTTTGAAAACTCCGGGAACTTCTCCAGTTCACGGTTTTCAAAATCCGATTTTTCCGGCCGGAGCGGAAAACAGACCAGACCCAGGATCAGACCTGCGACCGCGATCACAACTGCCAGAGCGATCTCTATCGTCTGCCAGTAATACTTCCGGTTATCTCTTCTCATTCTTTCTTCAATACTGCTCATATAAGATCTCCATATACTCTGAAGACAGGAATCTGCACACGCCGGATACACCGGATCTGAAACATGCAGCATAAAATTTCCGGTTCTTCAGATCAGAACTGGAAGTACAGGAAAGGATTGTAGCTGTTTCCGACAAGCGCCATGACCGACAGTACCAGAAGAAGCGCAGGCGTCACCGCATCGATCACATAGCAGACGGTAAGAAGTGCATCGTTCTTCTGCTTCTTTCCCGCGGCATACGCCTTTTCGCGGATCATCTTTCCCAGCGGGAAGCACGCGATCACAGATATGATCAGGAAAAATATCTGGTTCAGAAGAAGGGAGCCGTCCTCTACACGGTAGAGTTCATGTCCGATACCGAACATACCCTTTACAACCGAAAACAGAACCTTTGTATCCGTAAATTTAAACAATGTCCAGCCGATCACTACAATAAACAGCGTATACAGATGACCGGCTGCTTTTGTGAAGCCGTTTTTGGAAAGAAGCTTTCCGAGGAACAGTCTTTCCAGAACCAGAAATACAAAATAATACAGTCCCCAGAAAATGTAGTTCCAGCTTGCGCCGTGCCACATACCGGTCAGGAACCATACGACGAACATGTTGAAGATCTGGCGTCCGAGACCTTTCCGGTTTCCGCCGAGCGGAATATATACATAATCACGGAAGAAGGATGACAGGGAAATGTGCCATCTTCTCCAGAAGCCCTGTACGCTCCAGGCTGTGTAGGGATAGTCAAAGTTCTCCAGATAATGGAAGCCGACCATTCTGCCCATGCCGATCGCCATGTCGGAATAAGCGGAAAAGTCCAGATAGATCTGCAGTGTATAGGCGATCATGCCGAGCCACAGACCTGCCGTGCTTGCGGACTGGGCTGCGGAAAGCCCTGCCGCGGTCACACCCGGAAGGATCGAATCCGCGATCGATGCCGCGCCGTTTGCCAGGATCGCTTTTTTGGCAAGGCCGATGGAAAAACGCCGGATACCGTAAGTCACATCCGAGATCTCCACTTTGCGCTCCTCGATCTCCTCCGCGACCGTCTGATAGCGGACGATGGGACCGGCGATGCACTGATGGAACAGGCTGCAG
Source organism: Lachnospiraceae bacterium (assembly GCA_045640465.1). Classification (GTDB taxonomy): domain Bacteria; phylum Bacillota; class Clostridia; order Lachnospirales; family Lachnospiraceae; genus UBA1267. Next base: position 7,762 of record JAZUFC010000083.1, read on the forward strand.
TAAAGAAGCACCTTCCAGAATCGTTCCTGTGCCTCGACCTCTCCTTTATACACATCGGCGACATAAGAGACCAGCTGGAAGGTATAGAAGGAGATGCCGATGGGAAGAATGATCTGAGGCACCTGTTCGGGCCATCCGGTAAGGCTCTTTACGTTGTCGAAAAAGAATCCCAGATATTTGAAGATGAAAAGAAGGCCGAACAGAGATACGCACTCCAGAATCAGCCACTTCTTCTTCATTTTCGGGAAAACGGACCGCTGGATCTCACGGGCCGTATAGAAGCTGATGAAAGCTTCGCCGATCAGAAGCAGAAGATACCGGGGGCCGCCCCAGCTGTAGAAAATCAAAGAAAAGACGAGTAAAATAATATTACGCGCCTTCATGTTTTTGACAAGGAAATATAATATCAGCTGAGGAACCAGAAAAGCAAATACAAAAAGCAGACTGGAGAAAACCATGCTTCGCCCCTTTATCTATTCAGCAGGCAGGAAAAGCCTGAGCTTCCCCCGCCTGTGCCGTATGAACCATTTTATCCGATCCGGAAATGATGTCTTCCGGATCACTGATCAGTACAGACGCCGGATCGCCACGATCGGCATCATATAGAGGTTGCCGTAGCATACATAATGCCCCGGACTGGGTGCATGCACCACGGTACCGTTGCCGTAATAGATCGCCACATGTCCGTTGTAGCAGACCAGATCACCGGGCAGAATGTTTTCGACGCTGACTGCATAACCGACATTCCTAAGTGACCGCGAATCATAGGCATGCACATTGGCAGAGGCCTGATCCAGAAGTCCGTACGCTGCATAGATCTGTGCACAGAAGCCGGAACAGTCCGCACCGTACTGCAGGCTTGCACCGCCCCAGACATACGGCGTCACACCGATATACTGCGCCGCCAGATTGGCAAGCTTGTAGCTCATGCTCTGGGAGATCCGGTATGCTTCCTCGGCAGCAGCCTCCTCAGCCGCCTTCCGGGCACTCTCCGCCAGCTCATCGACCGACTGACCGGATTCCATCGCAAGCTTTTCACGGCTCAGCTCTATATAATACATATCCTGATTGGCCTGACGGTAGGTCTCTGTCAGGCTGTATTCGGAGGCGATATCCGCGATATGCTGATAGTTTTCAAGCATATATACGAGAATGGAATACATTCCCACGTAGGAACCGGCTGCCTCCTGCTCCGGATAATCGTTTTTCAAAACATACGATATCATATTCGCATAGGATGTCAACTCTTCTTTCGATGATGCGTCCAGATATGAGATATCGTCTTTAATTTCAAAGGATTCGGGAAGCTTTGCGTTTTCCACGCGGCTCGTATGCAGCTCGTCCAGAAAATCCGAAGCCGCATCGCCGAAAAGAATATAGCTGGACATGGCATAGCCTTCCACGCCCTCGACGGAAACTTTATACCACTTGTGTCCGTTTACCAGTTTTTCACCGGTCACATAGATCTCCAGTCCGCGGAACACCTTTGCTACGATATCCGAAAGCACGGTTGCGGAAGCACGCACATTCAGCGTGGCCTCTGCACCGACGATACCGATCTGCCACTCGTCATACAGGACCTCATCGCCGTTTTCAGACTGATCGTAGCCGGCGATGACATGCTGATTCTCCGCAATGGAAATGATGGGTCTCAGCGCATCCGCAAGCTTTAACTGTGCATCTTCATACACTTCGCAGTAGGTGCCCAGATAATAGGATGCACCGGCATCCGCCGTTTTCGCATCCAGCTGATCAAAGGCGGCTCCGTCTGCGGAGACAGCCGATATCATCAGGGCAAGCGTTAATATGATTGCTGTGATCCGTATCTTTTTCATGATGATCTTCCTGATTCTGCGTTTTCTTTGTTACGGCCGTTCTCCGGCCCTCTGCATCATCCTGCCCGGTTCTCCCGGAACTGATATCATAAAGTTACCAGAGTCTTCTGACGGCAATGACCGGAAGGCCGCCGTACAGAGAACCGTATTCGATCATTCGACCGGGCGCCGGTGCATGCACGATCACGCCGTTTCCGTAATAGATAGCCACATGACCCGGATAACATACAAGATCGCCGGGCATGATCGCGGAAACATCCACAGGGACACCCCAGTTGACCTGAGAGCCCGAATAGACATAACTGCTTGCAAGACCGAACTGCGCCAGTACATGATAGGTAAAATGCGAGCAGTCCACGTATCCGCCTTCGTAGAAGGCATCTCCGCCAAGCATATAATTGATCCTGCCGACCCAGCTGGCCGCAAAGTCAGCGATGTTTCTGCCGAGCGTTCCGACGCCTTCAGCTGCCGCGGCCTGTACTCTGGTCGCTTCCGCAGCCTGAGAATCCGCGATCGACTGCAGAATAGCACGCTGGGATTCCTCCACGGAAGCCTGCCATGCCTGCTGGGATGCCTGAACCGATGCGATCCATGCAAGCTGTGCCGCCTGGATCTCTTCCGGAGACTGTCCGGGATTTCCCATCGGGATCGTATCCTGAGGCGCTGCTGCGGGCGTCTCCTCCGGATTGGCTGCAGCCTGCTGTGCGGCCTGCTGTGCCGCAAGAGCCGCCTGTTCCGCCGATGCCTGCTGCCATGCCTGCTGCTGTGCGAGCCATGCCTGTTCGGCTTCGATGGATGCCTGTACATAGGCCTGCTGCTGCAGAAGCCATGCCGCTTCCGCTTCCGAAGAAGCCGCTATGGAAGCCGCAAGCCATGCAGCCTGCTGCTCTTCTTCTGACAGGATAGGCGTCCCCGAAATATCCGCGCAGAACTGCTGCTCAGATTTGCCGGTGAATGCCGAAAGCGCTTCACGGTTCTGTTCCACGATATTGATAAAACCTTCCGCCTGCGAAGCGATCTGCGTCAGGCCGTATTCATTTGCCACATCCATGATGTTCGTACAGTTTTCCACGAGATAGATCAGAACGGAATACATACCGTCGAAATTCTCCTGCTGCTTCATGGAGGGATAATAGTCACTCAGACAGTTGCGGATCTCCGCGGCCCAGCCGTCCATATTGCCCTCGATCTGGGCACCCAGCCAGGAGACATCCTCCGCAAGATAAAAATCAGCCGGAAGCGCGGGTGCGCCCGTAATGGAGTCCATATTTCCGGAAGAAACGGTCTCAGTGCCTGTTTCGGCTCCGGTCTCTTCCGAAAGCGCCGTACCGGTCTCCTCCGGCAGAGAATCAAAAGCGATATAGCGGGAGACGACATAGCCTTCCACTTCGCCGAGTTTTACTTTATACCAGAGATTTCCGTTGACCTGCTTCTCTCCGAGGACCAGGATCTCGGCTCCTCTGACCGCACACTCCACGATATCGGAAAGAGTCGAAGGCGCACGGCGGATATTCAGAATACTTCCGACATCCGCAAGACCGGTGCGGATAGAATCGTACAGAGTCTCATCCGAAGAGACTTCCTGAACTTCCTGATTCTCTCCCGCAACAGGCTCCGCCTGCTGTTCCGCCACCGCTATGACCGGGCTCAGAACCGATGCAAGGACCGCTGCGGCATCCGGCTCGGTATCCAGAAAACGGCTCAGTGCCGCGGAAGCTCCCGCCACTGCCGTGGACGAATCCAGTGAATCAAAGCATACCGCTTTTGTGCTGGAAGACATCATGCTTCCCGCCGTCAGCAGAATACTGAGTATGAATACTGTCATTTTCCTGAATTTCTTCATTCGTCCGATGCCCTTTCCAAAAACCGTGATCCAAGCCGCGGCTTCCTGCCGCCCTTCTTTCCGGTGCTATTCCGTCTGCCCTTTTTGTATCCTGCACTCCGGCACATAAACCGGCCGTTCCGGATACTTCGAATTATCCCAAGTATAACCGCCGCCCTCTGCTTTGTCAATAATTTTCACACAATTCATTAACATTTGCATTGTATTTTTAATATTTATGTAACATTTGATGATACAGGGACAAAAGACCTTCGTGCCAGGGGGGAGCTTGCTCACGCAAGGGCGCGAAGGTCTTCTTGACCCGCCGGACACGAGAAACGAAGCATTTTTCGAAGAAAAAGGCGGGAGTTTCGAGTGGACGCACCGCGGGAGTGCTTCGCACGGAGCGGTGCGGTATCATAGATTATGTCAAAAAACCTTCATATGCCCGGCGGGAGCTTGCTCACGCAAGGGTGCGAAGATCTTCTTGACCCGCCGGACACGAGAAACAGAGCATTTTTCGAAGAAAAAGCCGAGAGTTTCGAGTGCCCGCACCGCGGGAACACAGACAGGTTTTCCTTTCCGCAAAACTCACAGTTGAAAAAAACACGCGGCGCGTCTATGATA